>NZ_JACGWD010000053.1:0-32749 GCF_014077565.1 Pseudoalteromonas sp. 5Ae-yellow | reverse complement strand
TGCCGAACTCAGTAGTGAAACGAAACAGCGCCGATGATAGTGTAGCATTTGCTATGTGAAAGTAGGACATTACCAGGCTTCAAATTGTAGAAAGCCCGGATCTAACGATTCGGGCTTTTTTACGTCTGCAAAAAAGTGATTCAGGGATTCCTCTAGAGCGAAGGACTTCTTAGTAAATCATTTATATCGATCAGCAATAATATTTAATCAATTTGAGGGATTAAATCTGACGCTAATTGCGTTAAAAGCCTCATATATGAAACAACTGAATAACGAATTTTTTGCCCTTCTTTTATCGACTCCGCTTAGTTATTGCTCTAATCTCAATTTATGATCTGTTCAATTATGTAGTTTATAAAATGTGACAGAGCTCGTTTAGATAAAAATAGAATAATAAGGGTTTAATAATGAGTGAAATTGATAATCATCCACATGGCATTTTTTGTTGGTCAGAACTTTGTACACACAATTGGAAAGAAGGTAAGACGTTTTATACATCATTATTTGATTGGGGGTATGACGATCAACCTATTGGGGAGGACATATATTACACCATGCTACAAAAGCAAGCTGGTGATATAGCCGCTATGTATGAAATGCCTAAAGAGCAAATTAGTGAAGGGATCCCAAGTCATTGGTTGGCTTACATTGCCGTCGACAATGTTGACGATTGTGCGCTAAAAGCTAAAGAACTAGGTGCTGAAGTTATTGCCGGTCCTCATGATGTTATGAATGCAGGGCGAATGTTGATGCTAAAAGATCCTGTAGGTGCCACTGTTGCACTATGGCAAGGCAATGAGCATAAAGGTTGTAAGCACTTAGGTGAATTAAACACGCCTTATTGGCATGAGTTAGCAACCAGAAATAGTAAAGTAAGTAGAGATTTTTACTGTGCTTTACTAGGCTGGGAAAGTGAAATAAAGCCAATGGAAGGTATGAACTACACTTTATTTTTAGTAGGTGGACACCCAATTGCCGGTATGCTTGAGATGACAAGCGATTGGCCTGAAGATATTCCTGCTCATTGGATGATTTATTTTGCAGTAGAGAGCTGCGATACAGCAGTAAATAAAGCCGCTAGCCTAGGTGGACAAGTATGTGTTTCTGCAACAGATATCCCCGATGTTGGTCGTTTTAGTGTTATATGCGACCCTCAAGGTGCTGTATTTTCGGTGATCGAATCTGTTATAGATGACGTTTAAACAGTTACATTAGCTTTAGCGTTAATTTACTCGCTAGTTTGTTATAATACTCGCCAATTAAATCGTCAGAAAGTGCAGAGAACGCAATGGAATTTGAACAAGATAGCAATTTAACCCTTCCTTTATTTCTATTAGATGAATCATTAAGTAATAGAGATTTAGAGCAGCCTGATTTTGAAATATCAATTGAACTTGATGATGAGTTACTTGCTCAAATTTGCCAAAATCCAAGTGAAGATAGCAGTGTAGCTATTACCGTTAGCGGTTATGAGTTGCTTATAACTGATTCTCTGTATTTAAGTATATTAGAGCAAGAGCATGATGCGCAGATAACATTAACGCATGGGCCTCTTTTAAGTATTGTTTTGAATACTGAAGGTCAAAAAACATTCGTTTCTCCTCAAATGGATATGATGCCCACCTTCGATTTAGGTGACGAGGACGAATGAAAAAAATAATAATAAGTACATTTGTATTAATTATCCTTAGTGGTTGTGCTTACTTAGGTAATGCACATTACGATGATTTATTTGGCCCTGAACAAGCGCAAGAACGTATCGTTCCACATTCTACCCTTGCTGGAGCTGATTTTTTACAAAACGTAAAACCAGTACTCGATACCCGCTGCGTCGTTTGCCATGGTTGTTACGATGCACCTTGCCAGCTTAAGCTCTCATCCCCTGAAGGTATTGATCGAGGTTTGAGTAAAGAGCTCGTTTACGATGGAACTCGTTTATTGGCAACGACCCCAAGCCGTTTATTGTTTGATGCAACTAATACACAGCAATGGCGAGAAAAAAACTTTACGCCAGTGCTAAATGAGCGCGTACAAAGTGAAGAAGCAAACTTAGCGGGAAGTGTTTTATTTAATAGTTTAGTGTTAAAGCAAAGCTATGAATTACCAACTAATGAAGTGCTAGATGATGAATTTGATTTTTCATTAGGGCGTTCGCAAACCTGTGCAACAATGGGGGAGTTTGACCGATTAGCTGACGAGCAACCTCATGGCGGTATGCCTTATGGTTTACCTGGGGTTTCGCGCGAAGAGTTTAATCATTTACAGAACTGGCTTAAAAATGGCGGTAAAATGTCACATATTGAGCCACCAAGTAAGTATGATCAGAATAAAATAAAGGGCTGGGAAGCATTTTTAAATCAAGATAACTTAAAGTATCAGTTATCAGCACGTTATATTTATGAACATTGGTTTTTAGCACATATTTATTTTACGTCAGAAAATCCACAAAGCTTTTTCAAACTAGTTCGCTCAAGTACGCCTCCTGGTGAGGAAATAAAGTTAATTAATACGCGTCGTCCATACGATGACCCTAAAGTTAGCCGTGTTTATTATCGTTTTATGCAAGAGCGTACAACCATACTTTCTAAAACGCATTTACCACTTGAGCTTAATGAAACTAAATTACTGCGTTTGTACGAGCAGTTTATTGCGCCAGATTATACAGTTACGCAAATGCCGAGTTATGAGCCTAAGTCAGCATCTAACCCATTTAAAACTTTTGAAGTTATTCCTATTAATTCTAAATATCAATTTATGCTTGATGAAGCAGAGTTAATTATTATGGGCTTTATAAAAGGGCCTGTTTGTCGTGGTCAGATTGCTTTAAATGTTATAAATGATCACTTTTGGGTGGCATTTGCTGATCCTGATAAGGTTGCGACTCCTGCTATAGGGGAAATGTTAATGCAACATGAAGAAGCTCTAGAACTTCCTGCCGCAGAGGAAAGTAATGCGTTACCTATTTCTAGCTGGGTTAAATATTCAGTTCGTGAGAAAAAATATTTACAGGCAAAAGTTGAGCTTGCTAACGAAATGTTTAAAGGTGGCGAGCATCTTACAACTGACTTGCTTTGGAAAGGTGATGGGCACAATAAAAATGCTGCGCTGACTATTTTCCGCCATTTTGATAGTGCAACTGTTGTTAAAGGTTTTATTGGTCAAGAGCCTAAAACCACGTGGATACTTGATTATGCGTTATTTGAACGTATTCATTATTTGCTTGTGGCAGGCTTTGATGTATACGGAAATATAGGCCATCAATTGGTTACACGTTTATATATGGATTTTTTACGTTTAGAGGGAGAGCAAAACTTTTTAGCTCTATTACCTGAGCACAAGCGTAATCAAATCAAAAAGCAGTGGTACCGTAATTCACCACCTGACTTATCTAAGTTCTTTAAAAATAACCGAGAATTTAGTCAGCCAAGTGGTATTAACTATAAAACTGATGATCCACAGCATGAGCTATATACTTTGATGAAAGAAGCCTTAGCGCCAGTTTTAAGTGAAAGATACAACTACACTGAAGTACCAAAGCCGTTAAATGTAGTAAGTAATATGCCAGCAAAAGCGGTAAACTTGTTACCTCAGCTTTCTTTTGTACTTGTAAAGCAAAAAGATAATAGTCATAAGGGCTACACTATTATTCATCATAATGCGCACTACAATATTTCTAGTTTATTAAACGAAGATGGTCAACGTGCTTATGATGAAGATACCGCGACTATTGTTCCTGGCTTTATCGGTGATTATCCTGCAGCTATTTGGTATTTAAATAACGAGCAGCAAGTAAATGCTTTTGCCGAGCAATTGCCTATGATGCAAATAGAAGCCGATTATGGTGCTTTGAAATCTAAGTTTGGCATTCGACGTACTCATCCACAGTTTTGGCAATACAGCGATATATTACACGATACGGCTAAAAAATATCGTGGGATAGAATATGGAATGTTCGATTATAACCGTTTAGAGAATAGATAATTAAATAGTTTTATTTTATTAGCCCAGCTTTTTAGTTGGGCTTTTTTATTCGATGAGTATCACTTATACCAATCTGCATGAGCATCTTGGCATTAATGTTTTAGATGACGAAAACTCACTTGCTAAGTGCTTTTAAAATACGTTAATTTACGATTTTAGTATTCACTTAGGAAGTTAGCGTGCAGTCGATTGTGCAATTAATTCAATTTCAGCAATTTAATGGATTTTTACAAAGCCAAGGTCAAAGCCGCTACAATATTCACAACTTAAACTGGCAAGTTAACGAAGGTGAGCATTGGTTGCTTCTAGGTGCTAACGGTGCAGGTAAGTCAGCATTAACAGCGGCGTTAGTCGGTGAAGCTAAGTATAAAAGTGGGCAAAGAGTATGTACGTTTAAAAACCCACAGCTTGTTTCATCGGATGCGCAAAAACAGCTATTAAATAAAGAACTTAAAGAAGAAAAAAATAGCCTGGTAAAATCGCTTATTACAGATCAGCATTATAATGCTGATTTACGAAAGCAGCTTATAAAATTGTTTAAGTTTGATGAGTTATTAAATCGACATTTTAGAGATCTCTCAACCGGTGAAACGCGGAAACTTTTATTAATTAAAGCACTCAGCTCCCATAGTGAGTTAGTCGTGCTTGACGAGCCATTTGATGGACTCGACGTACAATCTTGCCAGCAACTTAATAAAATACTTATAGAGCTTAGCCACACGATTACTTTTGTTTTTGTGCTAAACCGCTTAGACGAAATCCCTTCATTCATTACTCACTATGGCTATGTAAACCAAGGTTGCTTGTTACATACTTTGGCAAAGCCAGGCAGTGAGCAATTGAGTGATTTACTAAAACTACTTCATTTAGAGCATACTTCATTGGATGTGCCATCTCCTGATACCGAACAAGAGCAAAAGGCATTCACCGGTAATACCTTAGTTAAATTGAGTAATGCTAAAGTTAGTTACAGTGATGTAAGCATATTCAAAAATCTCAATTGGACTATAGAAAAGCATCAGCATTGGCAGCTTACTGGAGCGAACGGTTCAGGCAAAACATGCTTATTAAATTTAATAACAGGTGATAACCCACAGTGTTATAACAATGACATTGAAGTGTTCGGTTTTAAACGTGGGACAGGGGAGAGTATTTGGGATATAAAACAGCATATTGGTTTTATATCTAACGCGCTACATATGGATTACCGCGTAAGTATATCGGCTTTAAATACTGTTATTTCAGGATTTTACGACAGCATAGGTTTATATCAAAAACCGAGCGACGCACAAATTAATATTGCTAAGCAGTGGCTGGCATTTATTGGTTTAAGTGACAAGCAAAGCACCTCATTCACCCAGCTATCGTACGGCGATCAGCGTATGTTATTAATTGTGCGGGCTATGGTAAAACATCCAACGTTACTTATTTTAGATGAACCTTGCTTGGGCTTAGATGAAGCAAACAGGCAGCGTGTACTGCTACTAATAGAGAAAATTTGTGCTGCCAATACAAGTACTGTGATTTATGTAAATCATCATGCGGCAGACAAAATTAAAGGAATAGAGAATTACTTAAAAATGGAAGACTTTCATTAAAAGCTCACAGAAAGGTTGAGCGAAAAATCACTCAACCATTTTTATTTTAAAGACGAGTAACGCTAAAGCCTTTATCTCGAAGTTGTTTAAGTAACCCGTGTTTTTCAGGTAAATGCAGAGCGCCTACAGCAATAAATAGCTGCTCGTTTGCTAAACGCGGTGTGAGTTGTTTAACCCAGTTATTATTGCGGTTAGTTAGCATTACTTGCTCGCTAATTTCACCGTAATTACTGTCATCAAAACTCATGTTGTAGTAGTCGGTTAGTGTGTCCATGTCACCGCTTTTCCAAGCATTAACTAATTTGATAAAGTAAGTATTAATATCGCTGAGTTGCTCAAATGTTTCTTCAATCATTTCATTGCTTAATAGCGCCATACCATCAAACATTTGTAGTTGTTGTTCTAGGGTTTCAAGCTCGCCAATTTTAATATTATGCTCTTTAGCATAACTAAGCACTTGCTTGTCTATGCCGGTTTTATCTGAATAACCTGCATTTTGAAATTCAATTTGCATCATAGTCACCATAACAGCCCAAGGCTTTAAGCCATTAAACATAGCAATATCAATCGACTTTTTAGCAAAGTAATCTTTTAACTTGGTATAATTTTGCTTTGAAAGCTCAGTTTGTAATGTTTTACCGTCACTTAGCATCATAAATGGCATTGAGCGCTGCTGCATTTCAAGTGGAGTAAGTTTGCTTATATCAACTTCAACAATGACTACTTTGCTTGCGTTAATCGCATCGGTTACATTTTTAGGTAAGCCTTTCATGCTGGCATCACCAACGTGTACGGTGCCAAATAAGTAAGAGCTAACGCCATTTTTTTCTATTTTATATAAGGCAGGAGCAGCGTAGCTGTTAAGGCTAAATGTTATAAGTAACGCCACAATAAAAAAGTGGCTAATACGGGTAAGAGCATTCATGGTTTGTCCTTAAAATCTCAAAATTAGTAGTGTAAATACTAACCTAAATTTACTTCAGAGGTAACGTTAATATAAACGTTAACGTATTGTTTTCGGTATTACTGGCCGTAATAGTAAAGCCATTTAAGTTACATAAGCTCTGTACAATTGATAATCCTAAACCATGGCGCTGATTATTAGTTCTAGATGAATCTAGCTGATAGAGCGGGTCAAAAATAGCAGTTAGCTGTTCATCACTTAGTGGTTTATTTACTTTGTTACTAACAGAGATGCTCATGTTTGTGCTGTTATTTACGGCAGTTAATTTAGTTGGCGCCTCAGGAAGTCCATAAAATAGTGCGTTATCGATTAAGTTACATAAAATGGTACTTAAACTAAATTCGTCAACATTAAGTGTAAACTCGTCAGTTATATCATTATTTAAACGCACTTTAATACTTGGGTGCTTAAAGGTCAGCTCATCAACAATTTGATTTACTAGGTTATTTAGCATGATATTTTGCGCATTCAATTGCATAGCACTACTACTTGAGCGCTGCAACAGTAATAGGTTGCTAACAATTGTTTTCATGCGCTGTGAAATATTAAGTACATCACTGGTATAGGTGTCGCTAATGCGTTTATCGTCAGGGTAGCGAATAGCCACTTCTGAAAGACTTATTAGTTCAGCTATTGGGGTTTTAAGCTCGTGTGCAATATCGCTTGTTAGGCGTTTTTCATTACTATAGAGTTGCTGATTAACGGTAATAAACTTATTTAGCTCGTTACGTATAGGTTCTATTTCTTCTACTTTAAAGTCGCTTTCTATTGTTTGCGCAACACCGGTAATATCGAGTAACTTAATTTGGTCGTTTAAATTGTGTAGTGGGTGCAGGCCTTTATTTACAATACGTGTCACTAAATAGCGCACACCAAACACACCAAGTACACAGGTTAAAATAAAGACCACATCAATAATAATCAGTACTTTATTAAGTTCGGAGGTGGGCGCTGCGATTGCAAGCGTCATGGTATTAAAAACAGCAGAGTGGGTGGGATTTCTATCATCTTTTTGGGCTACAAAGTGACTTATAAGTGCGCGGCCATCACGCCCGTTAGGAAGCTCGTAATCTATAATTTTAGATTCATTTATCGGCATTTCTAAAAAAGGCAGGTTAGCATTTTCATAAAGCGCTAATGAGTCCGAGCGCTCAAAAACATCACTGCCATGCCATAACTGGTAAAACTCCGTGGCATCTGCAGCTTCATACTCCGACATAAACTCACCAGCAAAATCAAATTCAACCACGTTGTTGTCATCTTCAACTAAGGTTTTTAAGTAGTTAGCTTTATTAGTTAAAGACTGATTGAACTGATCTTCCACCCAAGTATCAACACTTAAATCAACGGTTAAAAATATGGTGAATAAAATAACTGAGATCACAGCGCTAATATTATTAACGAGTTTACGTTTTATTGAGTGATTTTTATTTTGTTGTTGCGACATAACCAAATCCACGTTTATTTTTTATCGGGAGCTCGCCATCAAACTGTCTTACTTTTTTACGTATGGTTGAGATGTGTGCTTCAAGCGCATTTTTAGAGAGCATATCAAACTGACCTACCACCGCTTCACTTATAAGTTCAAGCCCCAATACTCGCTCTGGGGCGTTAAATAAGCATTCAATTATTTTGTATTCATTACGCGTGAGCTCAATGGCATGTTGCTTGTAATGAAGAGTTTTAAGGGAGAGATCTAATACGCAATCTCCTACGGTTAGGCTATTTTGTTGGTTTTGCAGTGAACCACGACGAAGTAATGCAAGGACACGAGCATGGAGTTCTTCAAACGAAAATGGCTTAGTTAAATAATCGTCAGCGCCTTTCATAAGGCCGTTAATTTTATCTTGAGGCTCACTTCGTGCCGATAAAATTAGCACACGGCTTTGGCTATTACTGCTGCGCAGTGCTTGTAAAATACTCATGCCATCAACGCTCGGTAGCATTAAATCAAGTACGAGGAGGTCGTAGTTTCCACTCAGTGCCATACTCAGCCCTTCTGAGCCATCACCAGTTTCATCTACGGTAAAACCAAGGTTGCTAAGGCCAACTTGCAAGCTGCGTCTTAGTGCTTCAGAGTCTTCAATAACGAGGATTTTCATGTTTACTCGGTTTATAAAAATAGCCTTGTTACTTTAACAAGGCTTTATTATCAAGTCACTTGGTTAATGATACCAACCATTTGTGTAGGCTAAATTACCCAAGTTCGCGTGGGCTAGGGCTTTTCTAACTAGTTGCTCATCATTTTCACATGGTACAAGCTGGTTATTGCTATACGTATAGGTTGTTGCTGGTTTTTGTGGTTGTAACACCACCACTTTATTATCGTGCATGTAGGCAAAGTTTTTGTCGTATTGCATCATTGCGCGTAGTTTGTTGTCGCTAATTGGCTTTGATAAATCATGACCTATCATTGGGTGCTTACCACTTGCGCCAATTAAAGACAGTAGAGTAACAGGAATATCGAGCTGACTGGCTAGTTGGCTATCTCGTTTATGGGTAATACCTTTTCCAAAAATAACGGCCGGAATTTTAAAGTGATCCACCGGTACTAAATTCGAACCCGATACGCGCGAGTCGTGATCGGCAATAACTATAAATACAGTATCATCCCAGTAGCTCGATTTTTTAGCTTTTTCGATAAAGGTGCCTAGTGCGTAATCGGCATACTTGGCAGCATTATTACGGGTTTGTTTTTGTTTATCGTACAGCGTTATTTTATCGTCAGGAAAGTCATACGGGCTATGATTAGAGCTTGAAAATATAAGGCTAAAAAAGGGTTTGTTTTGATTTTTAAGCTTAGTAAGTTCTATGTCAGCTTGGTCGTACAAGTCTTCGTCTGATGCGCCCCACGAGCCATTAAAGTCTATTTTTTTAAAGTTATTTGTATCTACGATACTTTTAAAACCGTTGCCTAAAAAGAAGCTGCGCATGTTATCAAAATGGCTTTCGCCACCATAAATGAACTGCGTGTTGTAATTTTGCTTCGCTAAAAAATCAGCAATGGTAAAAAAGTCGCGTTGTGATTTATCAAGCTTAACAACTGCACGCGAAGGCGTTGGTGTAAACCCTGTAATTACTGCCTCAATTCCACGTACTGAACGTGTGCCCGTGGCGTATAAATTATCAAACCCCCAGCCTTGTTTATAAAGGGCGTCTATATTAGGTGTAAGCGGTAAACCGCCAAGCGTGCCTACATAACGAGCACCTAAACTTTCTTGTAAAATAATGACTAAATTTTTGGGTTTACCTGTATTACTTGCGCGATGAAACGTTTTTGTAGGGGCGGTTACATCGCTAAATGCGGCTTGCGTATTTTGCATGTTATTACGCACAATACTAAGTAATTCATCGGTGGGCATTTTACCGTAATAGTCTTGGCTCGATTGCTCATTAGAAAGTTGCTTAACTGCAAACGCGACGCTATAAAGTGAGTTAAGGGTTAAGTCGTTAAGTAAGTGATCAGTAGAAAACGAGACCATGGCGGGGTTAAGTGGTCTGTGCCCTAATGAGTTGCGGGCGCCAAAAATAGTTAAGCATACTAAAATAAGCGCTAAAATTGATTGATTTAAACCTGTTAGTGATGACTTGCTTTGCCATTGATTGCTAAATATTTTACTTGCAAATTTACAGCTTAAAATAAGTGCTATAACAGCAATAAATACTTCTAACTTATAGCCTGAAAAAATCATTTTTGAGACTTCTTTAGGATAAATTAAATATTCTATAAATAAGCGGTTTGGGCGTAAATCGTACTCGTTTATAAACGTAGGCGTAATCACTTCAAAAAAAACAAGTAAAGCAGACATCGTCACTAAATAAATTTTAATGAGGCCGCGTACTTTATTTTGCCACCCTACGCTTTGCATCAGTAAAATAAGTAGTAATGCGGGCATAATAATGTAGCTTAGAGTGGCTATATCAACTCTTAAACCACCTATAAATATAGATAACCACGCATGCGATCCAAATACACGCTCCCCTTGCCATACACTTAATCCAAAGCGAGCAAGTGTTAAAAAGCTAAGTGCCAAAACAGCAAATACAACAAAAATCCATACAGGGCCAAGTGTATTTTGTATTTTAGGTATAAAAGTTAGCTTTATGCCCATAACACAGCCCACCAAATAAGAGCGGCAATTAGCATAGCTATAAACACGCTTGCAGAGGCTATATCTTTAGCTAGCCCCGAAAGCTCATGGTATTCACTGCCAATTCTATCAACTACAACCTCAACTGCCGTATTTACCAGCTCTGCAAACAATACAAAAAGCAGGCTAGCTATAAGCAGTAATTTATCCTTTAGTGCAATTTCTTGTAGCCACACAAACACACCGAGTAATGAAAACAGTGCTAGCTCTTGTTGAAACGCCGCTTCAAATCGACTCATCCATTTTAAGCCGTTAAAAGAATGGCTTAAGGTAAAAATAAGACGCATTAAGCCTTGGCGTTTTATAACGGTTTTATTACTCATAGTTTTATTTCGCTTGGTGTTGTTTGGCAGTTAGCAAGTAAATCAAGTGATGCCTGATACGTTTTGCTTTTAATGCCAATTAAATTTAAAAGGGTGTGAAAAATATTGTTGTGTGAGCGTGCAGCGCGGGTGTCTAGATTAGCTAAACAGGTATTAGTAATGCGCTGATTATGCTCATCAGCCCACATATAAAGAGGAACGTGCGTTTGTGTGCTAGGTGCAAAGCTATACGGAAAACCATGTAAATAAGCACCGGCTTCGCCAAGTGATTCACCATGATCAGAGACATATAAAAACTGCTTATCTATGTTGTTTGGCAGAGCTTTTAATTGCTCAATTACCTGGGCGTTAACAAAGTCGCTGTACGCAATTGTGTTGTCGTAGGTATTAACTAATTCATCGAGTGAGCAGTTTTGAATGTCGCTTCTGTCGCACGTGGGCGTAAATTGCTTAAATTTTTCTGGGTAGCGTTTAAAGTAGGTTGGTCCGTGTGAGCCCATCATGTGTAGGACGATAACGGTATTAGCTTGGTTTAAATTAGCGAGTTTGCGCTTAAGTGGAGCAAGCAGTGCTTCATCAAAACAATATTTTCCATCGCAAAGCGCTGATGGGGTGGTTGGGATATCAATGTTAACAACACGGGTGCATACGTTTTTACAGCCGCTGTTGTTATCAACCCACAGTACGTCGCTGCCAGCTTGTTGTGCTAAGTCAACCAGGTTTTGTTGGTTGTCGGCTGCTAAACGATCAAAGTTATCTTGTGTTTGCAGTGAAAACATACACGGCACAGACACAGCAGTAGCGGTGCCACAAGACGCCACATTATTAAAATACGTCACATTATACTTTTGTGTATAAGGGTTGGTGTTGCGCTTATAACCTTGATAAGCAAAGTTTTCTGCTCGTGCGGTTTCGCCAACAACTATAACTGTTACACTGGTGGTATTAGGCGCAATTAGGGTAGGTGCTGCATCTATGTTTTTAAATTCCATATTGGTATACAGCAGCTGATCGCGCATATATTTATAACCGCTAGAGAGATACTGAAATGGGATGAGTTCTTTTTTCAAAATGCGGTTATTGCGGCCAGTGGCTGCGTAATCGGCGTAAAAGTTTACGACCACTAAAGCAATTAGTGAGCAGCACGCTACAATAAGTTTTATACGACTAATTGCTTCTTGGTGAGGGCGGGTAAAGTGTATTTTTACTTTGCTTAATATAAAAACAGGTAGCGCACAAAACAGTAGTAGAAAGCCTATGAGCTGCGGATTTAAATAGCTCAGTGCTTCGCTTGAATCTGTTTCGAACGTGTTTTGAATCATTGAATAGTCAAACACGACGCCGTAATTTAATGAGCCGTAAAGTACGGCACTCGAAATTATCAGTAAAAGGTAGTTAATTGGTTTTAGTAACCACCTAACCGACACTATTGAAAAGAAAATAATTAAAAGGCATAACAACAGCAGTGGCACTGAAAGTAAAAATAGCCACGAAAAAGATGCAAGGGAGGTGATGGCGCTAAACGAACCTTGAATAAAAGGAATGTTTATAACTAAACAGTAATAACAGGCAATCATCACTACAAAGGCATTTGCACTACAGTGAATGTAAAACCGCTTACTACGATTTGGCTTTTTTTGTGCTGGTGTTTGGCTAGTTATGTTCATATTTAGGCTCGTTTAAAATAACAACGCCATGCTATGCAACAACACTTAAGAGTCGCTTAAGAGAACCTACGCATTACCTGAAGGTGATAAATAATTTTATTTATAAAAATATTCTCAAAAATTAATCAAACCTTAAATAAGGGATATAAGAATAGTGAATTTCTGAGATTAAAATTAGAGCATAAAAAAACCACTACCAGCTTGTATAATGAATTTTAAAACCTGATAAATTGCCTTTTAGTCTTTTTGTTAGATTAACTTTGGTGTTGACTTAAAGGGCCTAGCGCGGTACTAATATAAAAAGAGAGCGAAGGAATAACCTTCGCGATAATTGAACAAAATTTGGTATTAATTACATGCTTACAAACGCACTTAACCTAGTCCTGATTATTATCGTGGTGATTATTCCCGCGAGGGCTTCGTAGTGCTTTAAAAACTTAAGCATTAAAAAAGCCCTCCGCACTTAACCGTTCGGAGGGCTTTTTAGTTTTAAGGGCAAAGTTTTTAGCGTAAAAATGTAATTGAGTTGTCACTGAGGAATGAGGGTTTATTAATGACAGGCGCAGAACTAACAATCGACTTATTGGCCAAACACGGCGTAAATGAAGTATTTGGCTACCCAGGCGGAGCTATTATGCCAATTTACGATGCGCTGTATGGCGCGCCAGTCAAACACTACCTAACTCGCCATGAGCAAGGTGCAGGGTTTGCAGCAGTTGGTTATGCTCGTAGCACACGTAAATTAGGCGTATGTTTTGCAACATCTGGCCCAGGTGCAACTAATTTAATAACCGCTCTTGCTGATGCGATGATGGACTCAGTTCCGTTGTTAGCGATCACCGGCCAAGTGCCTACTGCAGCTATTGGTTCAGATGCGTTTCAAGAAATAGATGTACTAGGTATGTCGCTTTCGTGTACTAAGCACAGCTACATGGTAGAACGAGCGGAAGACTTAGCAGAGATATTACAAGAAGCAATTCATTTAGCGCAAAGCGGCCGCCCAGGTCCCGTACTTGTCGATATCCCAAAAGATATTCAAATGGCTCAAGTCCCTTTTAAACCTTGGCTAGCAGCTGATGAATACTTACCAGAGTTAGATTTAAAGCAAGTTGCTATTGCTAATCAATTGTTGAGTGAGGCTAAACAGCCTGTAGCGTATGTAGGTGGTGGTGTACAAGCCGCTGATGCGCAAGACGAGCTAATGCAATTTTTAAATAAAACTCAGATGCCAGCTGTATCTACACTTAAAGCGTTGGGCAGTGTATTACCAGATTACGAACATTACTTAGGTATGTTGGGTATGCATGGTGGTCAAGCTGCTAATATCGCAGTGCAAGAATGTGATGTACTTGTATGTATAGGGGCACGCTTTGATGACCGCGTAACAGGCAACTTAGCTAAATTTGCAGCTAAAGCTAAAGTAATCCATTTAGATATAGATGCTGCTGAAGTTGGTAAGCGAAAACCTGCTAAAGCTTCATTAATTGCTGATTTAAAGACGTCGTTACCCGCACTTGAATGCTTTGTAACACCTAAAGCTTGGTGTGACACAAATAAAGAAATGAATATTAAGCATGCTTGGCGTTACGACTACCCAGGTGAGAAGGTTTTTGCACCGTACTTATTAAACCAACTAAGCCAACGCATGCCAAAAACAGGGGTTGTGTGCTGCGATGTCGGTCAGCACCAAATGTGGGTAGCACAACACATGAAGTTTACTCATCCGAGTAATCATTTAAGCAGTGGTGGTGCAGGCACAATGGGCTTTGGTCTACCTGCGGCTATTGGCGCGCAAGTAGCACGCCCTGATGACTTTGTTATCACTGTATCGGGCGATGGTTCTATAATGATGAATATTCAAGAATTGGCCACTATTCGTCGTAACAATTTACCTGTAAAAATATTAATTTTAGATAACCAGCGTTTAGGGATGGTTCGCCAATGGCAAGAACTATTTTTTGAAGGGCGTTATTCTGAAACTAACCTGTCGGATAACCCAGACTTTGTGCAATTAGCTGCTGTATTTGGTATCCCAGGGCAAACAATTACTCACGCTAACCAAGTTGATGATGCGATAACTGCATTAGTTAACAGTAAAGGTCCGTACATAGTACATGCCTGTATTGATGATAAAGAAAATGTTTGGCCACTTGTACCACCTGGGGCTGCTAACGACGAAATGATGACGGAGAAAGCAAAATGAAACATAGCCTAACTATTGCATTAAAAAGCCAAAGTATAGCGGTAGAGCGCTTTTTACGAGTGGTGCGTCATCGTGGTTTTGACCTTACGCATTTTCAGCTCAATATGGACGATGGTTTTTATAATGTAGACATGACGGTAGATAGTGATAAACCAATTCACCTTTTAACCAGCCAGTTAAATAAGCTGGTGGATGTCAAAGAAGTCACTTTACAAAATTTACAGCAACAACAGGCTGTGTAATTACGAACTGAAAAACAATTTACGAGTAACTGAATCACTCGGTTACTCACCAATTTTAGAATGAGGAATGCCCGCTTATTTTGCGGCAAAAACTGAGGTAACTATGGCTAAATTAAGAAGTGCAACAACAACTGAAGGGCGTAAACGCGCAGGCGCTCGTGCATTATGGCGCGCAACAGGTATGACCGACACCGATTTTGGTAAGCCGATTATTGCCGTAGTTAACTCGTTTACACAATTTGTACCAGGGCATGTTCACCTTAATCAGCTAAGTGAACTTATGGCTGAAACCATTACACAAGCCGGTGGCGTCCCTAAAGAATTTAATACTATTGCGATTGATGATGGTATTGCAATGGGTCACGGCGGCATGCTTTATTCGCTGCCTTCACGCGACTTAATTGCTGACTCGGTTGAGTATATGGTAAATGGTCATTGTGCTGATGCGATGATTTGTATTTCAAACTGTGACAAAATTACTCCAGGAATGATGCTTGCAGCACTACGCTTAAATATTCCGGTAATATTTGTATCAGGCGGTCCAATGGAAGCAGGTAAAACTAAGCTTGCTAACATCGATATTAAACTTGATTTAGTAGATGCCATGGTTAAAGGCGCTGATGAATCGGTAAGTGATGCAGATTCAGAGCAAGTAGAGCGCTCTGCGTGTCCAACATGTGGCTCGTGTTCAGGCATGTTTACTGCAAACTCAATGAACTGTCTGCTAGAAGCGATTGGTTTAGCACTTCCGGGTAACGGCACGACGCTTGCGACTCATAAAGACCGTAAACAACTTTATGTTGAAGCGGGGGCTCGTATTGTTGATTTATGTCGTGAGTATTATCAAAAAGATAATCAAGATGTATTGCCACGTGCTATTGCTAACAAAACAGCCTTTATGAATGCAATGGTTGTTGATATTGCAATGGGTGGCTCGTCAAATACGGTATTGCATTTACTTGCTGCAGCGCAAGAAGCGGGCGTTGATTTTGATATGTCGCACATTGATGCGCTTTCTCGTAAAACACCATTTTTATGTAAAGTTGCACCAGCGACACCTGAATATCACATTGAAGATGTGCACCGCGCAGGCGGCATGATGGCAATCGTACGTGAACTTGGCAAAGCAGGCTTAGTTGATATGTCAGTTAATCATGTTGCTGGGTCAACTATGGCTGAGCTCGTTAAAAAATGGGATGCAACAGATCCTACTAACGAAGCGGCGCGCAAATTTTACCGTGCTGGTCCTGCGGGCATTCGTACCACTAAAGCAATGAGCCAAGAGTGTCGTTGGGACGAGGGCGATAATGACCGTGTTAATGGGTGTATCCGAAGTGTCGAACACGCTTTTCGTCAAGATGGTGGCTTAGCTGTACTTTCGGGTAATTTAGCAGTTGATGGCTGTATTGTTAAAAGCGCTGGCGTTGTTGATGAAATGCTACATTTTGAAGGTACTGCAGTCGTGTACGAGTCACAAGATGATTCTGTAGAGGGTATTTTAAACGATGAAGTAAAAGCCGGTGATATCGTGGTTATTCGTTACGAAGGCCCTAGAGGCGGCCCAGGTATGCAAGAAATGCTATATCCAACTAGCTACTTGAAATCAAAAGGCCTAGCTGAAAAATGTGCACTTATTACTGATGGTCGCTTTTCGGGTGGTACTTCGGGTTTATCAATTGGTCATGTATCACCAGAGGCGGCAAGTGGTGGTGCAATTGCTTATGTTGAAAATGGCGACAAAATCATTATTGATATCGCAACACGAGAAATCACGTTAGCGCTAAGCGATGAAGAGCTTGAAGCACGTAAACAAAAACAATTAGCACGCGGAAAACTGGCTTACAAACCAGTTGATCGTGAGCGCTATGTATCGTCTGCTTTAAAGGCTTATGCATTACTTGCAACAAGTGCTGATAAAGGCGCAGTGCGTGACTTAGCTAAATTGGAGGCGCTTAGTTAATTATGGTCTCTCAAGAGCTCGATTATTTTCGCGCTATTATTCAAGCAAACATGGAGCCTTTGGCTAAGGTTACCGAGGTCAGCGAAATGGCTGAGCTCGGTGCTAAATTAGGTAACCATGTTTGGTTAAAGCGTGAAGACCAACAGCCCGTGTATTCATTTAAATTACGCGGTGCGTATAACAAATTAAATAAATTACCTAAAGGCTCAGTGGTTATCACTGCTTCAGCGGGTAATCACGCTCAAGGGGTTGCACTAAGTGCTTCTCACTTAGGGCATCAAGCTACAATTGTAATGCCAGTAACAACGCCTGAAATAAAAGTAAGTGCGGTACGTGCGCTAGGCGGTGAAGTTGTGCTACATGGGCATCATTTTGATGCCGCAAAAGCACATGCGCTTGAGCTTACAGAGCAACGAAACGGTATATTTGTTCCACCATTTGATGACCCAGACGTCATTGTTGGTCAAGGTACTGTAGCGCGTGAGCTTATGCAGCAATTAAACGAGCTTGATGCGGTGTTTATTCCTGTTGGCGGCGGCGGTTTACTTGCTGGGATGGCGGTTTATATTAAATCGCTGCGTCCAGATATAAAAGTAATTGGTGTAGAAGCCGACGAAAGTGCATGTTTACAAGCGGCACTTAAAGCAGGCAAACCGGTAGAGCTTGAACGCGTTGGTAGTTTTGCTGATGGCGTAGCGGTTAAAATTATTGGCACTGAAACATTTCGCTTAGCGCAAAAGTTTTGTGATGAAGTTATAACCGTCACCAGCGACGAAATATGTGCTGCCATGCAGGATATTTTTGTATCTACCCGTGCAATAGCAGAACCTTCAGGTGCACTTGCAACGGCAGGGCTTAAAAAGTGGAGCCAGCAGTCGGGGTTAAAAGGATTACATTTAGCGGCTGTTTTATCCGGTGCTAATTTAAACTTTGATCGCCTGCGTTATGTTGCAGAGCGCACTGCGCTGGGTGAAAAAAACGAAGCGTTATTAGCGGTTACTATTAAAGAAGAAAAAGGCAGCTTTAAACAGTTTTGTGCTTCTTTAGGTGGCCGTGCTATTACTGAGTTTAACTATCGTTATGCAGGACCTGGTGAAGCACAAATATTTGTAGGTATTGCCCTGCGCCAAGGCGAGCAAGAGCTTAATGAGCTAAAGCAAGACTTAACAAATAATGATTACCAATTTTGCGATCTGTCGGATAACGAACTCGCTAAATTACATGTGCGCTATATGGTTGGCGGAAAAGCACCCGAGCAATTACATGAGCGCTTACTTCGCTTTGAATTTCCGGAGTATCCAGGTGCGCTTGCACGCTTTTTAGATACTTTAGGTAGTAATTGGAACATTACCTTATTTCATTATCGTAATCACGGTGGTTCGATGGGGAATGTACTGGCAGGTTTTGCTATTGAGCCGAGTCAGTATGAGATGTTTAACGAGCACTTAAATCGTTTAGGTTACAGTGTACAAGATGAAACACAAAATCCGTGCTTTAGCCAATTTTTAACATCAAAGCCCCAAGCAGAAAAAGCCGAAAAACTCGCCTCAGTATAGTCCTTCTTTAAAGGCAGGCACCTAACTAGGGTGCTTGCTTTATCGCACGTTTTACATATAGTTACAGGTAATCGTCATACTTTTTGAGGGCACCTAGTTGCTATTTAAAGGATTAATCATTGGATTGTGCTTTTTTTGTAGCCATATCGCGGCGCAAGAATCAGTCACATTACAGCTAAAATGGACACATCAGTTTCAGTTTGCTGGCTACTATATGGCAAAGCAAAAAGGCTTTTATAATGAAGCGGGCCTTGATGTAACCATTAAGCAAGCTAATCCAATGAAACCTGATACCTTTGCTCCTGTCGCCAGTGGCGAAGCACAATTTGGAGTTGGGCACTCTGGTATTTTACAGCAACGTATTAATGGACAACCTCTTGTTGCTATGGCTGCCTTATTGCAATTTTCACCTTACTGCTGGATGGTTAAAGACACGTCTGATATTTTTCATCCACGTGACTTTGTTAATAAACGCATCACTGCGGTGAGCAAAAATGACGGCACCGAGCTACTTATTATGCTTAAACGCAGTGGCGTTGATGTAGATAAACTCAAAGTTTACAATGGCGAAAATTTTAATCAGGCTTGGATTGAAAACAAGCTAGATGCTATGCAAGTGTATGTTACTACAGAGCCTTATTATATGACTCAACAAGGCGTAGCTCATCGGCTTGTTTGCCCACAGCGTTATGGTATGGACGTATATAGCGACATTTTATTTACCAGCGAAAACATGCTTAAGCAAAATCCACAAACGGTCGAAAAATTCTACCAAGCGAGCCTAAAAGGTTGGCGCTATGCAATGATGAATATGGACGAAGCCATTGCAGTCACTCAGCAAAACTATGCACCGAGTAAGAGCTTTCATCAGCTCGCCTTTGAGGCTGAAGTACTAAAAAGTTATATAACCCCACCCACTACCAGTTTAGGGCATATGTCGATAGCAAAGTGGCGTTTAATTGCTGACTTATATGGCATACAGCAAAACGAATTTGACGAAGTGAAATCTCACTTTATTTATAAATACCAAGAGCCTGAAAAGATGCAATTATCATGGATGCTTATAGCAGCTATTTTGGTGAGTATTATTTCAATACCTTTGTATTTACGGCTGATTTTTAGCCAAAAATAACTGCTTAGGAAATTCACGAAACTGATATAATTAATTGTCTTTTTTATTTTTTAAGCTGTTATGACTTTAGCTGAGCAATTTTTTGCACTTGATTCACTTTTAATGCGCCATCGTCAGTATTGGCAGTGCACCGCATTTGATTTTGACACTATTCCTTGGCCAGAGCTGCAAGGCATACTTAACGAACTAACTGATGATCAGGTAACCGTTCTTGATAATGATCAAAATCAGCTATACCAATTTTTTAGCCAACACATAAACCAACTTGATGAACTTGCTAAGCTATGTGATTTACCTAGCTCTGCACACTCTCGATCTGATTATCCGTTTTGGATAAGTAACGGCATTAAAGGTCGTAAGTTTGATCAGTTACAAGATTTTGTATCTGCACTACCTAATACTAAGCAACCAGTTTTAGAGTGGTGTGCGGGTAAAGGACACTTAGGGCGAATGCTTGCGTTTAATGGTGCCAATAATGTGCATAGTATTGAACTGCAACAAAGCTTATGCGAGCAAGGACAAAAAAGTGCACAGCAACAAGGCTTGGCAATGCACTTTAGCCAAGCTGATGTATTAAAAGAGGATATCACTCAATTTTTTAATGCTGATATGCATGCCGTAGCGCTACACGCATGTGGTGGTTTGCACCAAGCATTTATGCGTCAAGCAAGTTTAGCGAAAGTACAGCAAATTAGCTTTTCACCTTGTTGCTATCATTTATTTACGGCTAATGAGTACCGTGTAATGAGTGAGGTTGCAAATAAAAGTGAGCTTAACCTAACGCATCGCGATTTAAAGCTCGCATTACAAGAAACCGTAACAGCGCCTTCTCGTCTGGAAAAAGTACGTAAAACAGAGCTAGAATGGCGACTTGGTTTTGATGCACTTAGAAAATCGATTACTGGAGAGCAATATTATGTAAGCGTACCTTCGGTTAACAAAGCTATATTCTCAGATTCGTTTAAATCATTTTGTGCGTGGGCTGCAGATAAAAAGGCAATAAACCTACCTCAAGATACTGATTATAATAAATATTTAGATATTGGTGTTGCTCGAAAAAAAATAACTGACCGAGTTGAACTGGTTCGACATGTGTTCAGAAGGGCAATTGAAGTTTGGCTTGTGCTCGATCGTGCTTTATATTTGCAACAGCAAGGCTATCAAGTAAGCGTTAAAACGTTTTGTGAAAAGCAGTTAACGCCTCGTAATATTTTGATTCTTGCTAATATCCATTAAATTTCCGTCCTCGACTTAATAAGAGATGCAATGAGAAAGTTAAAAAATTTATTCGATAACAATAAACGTTGGGCTGCACGTACAAGCGAAGCTGATCCTGAGTTTTTTAAAATTTTATCTATGCAACAAAATCCAGAGTATTTATGGATTGGTTGTTCAGACTCTCGTGTACCTGCTAATCAAATAGTTGATTTATTACCAGGCGAATTATTTGTGCATCGTAACGTTGCTAACGTGGTTGTACACACTGACCATAACTGTTTGTCGGTTATGCAGTACGCTGTAGAGGTTTTAAAAGTAAAACATATTATGGTAGTAGGTCACTATGGCTGTGGTGGCGTACAAGCCGTTTTAAACAATGCAAAATTTGGCTTTATTGATAATTGGCTACGCCATGTAGGGGATGTAAAAGAAAAGCATCTTGAACAACTTGATGCAATGCCAGAAAGCGAACGTTTAAGCCGCCTTATTGAGCTAAATGTAATTGAGCAAGTACGTAATGTATGCCGTACTAACATTGTGCAAGATGCGTGGGAGCGCGGCCAAGAGCTAAGCGTTCATGGTTGGGTTTATGGTTTAGAAAACGGCCATCTTCATGATTTAGAATCTGTAGTAACGTGCGCGAGTGAAGAAACGCAAAGCTACAAAAAAGCAGTGCAGCACGTACTTAATAAAGTGGGCGAAAATAAATAAATTTATGACTAAAACGGCGATATTAATAGGTGCTACAGGTTTGGTCGGTAATGAGTTGCTACATAAGCTACTTAAGAGCGATCGTTATACCAAAGTGGTTACGTTAAGTCGTCGGGCTTTGCCTATTACACACGCAAAGCTAGTTAATCACGTTATTGATTTTGAAAAATTAACTCAATACGTTGAGCTTTTTAAAGGTGACGTATTGTTTTCGTGTTTGGGCACAACCCGTAAACGGGCGGGCTCTACACAAGCTCAGCGTAAAGTAGATTTTGATTATCAGTTTATAGCGGCGCAGTTAGCGGCATGTAATGGTGTTACGCATTACTGCTTAGTGTCATCAAGCGGGGCGAACACGCACAGTAATAGTGCTTATTTGAAAATGAAGGGTGAGCTTGAGCAACATATTAAAGCACTCCCTTTTGATAAAATAAGTATTTTACAACCATCTTTATTATTAGGTGATCGTGAGCAATTTAGAGTGGCAGAAAAGATAGGCAGTATTATTTTTCATGTTATTACACGACTTCCGTTTTTAAAGCGTTACAAACCAATAACTGGCGAGCAAGTTGCGCAAAAAATGCTGAGTGTGAGTTTAGAGCAACAGACTAAGTTATTTTATTATGTGCTAGATGAGCTATTTGAATAAACTGAGTAAAACGCAAAAGGCAGCCTAAGCTGCCTTTTTTGTACACTAAATTAATACCAATTTTATTAAAAAAATTATCATTCTAGTGTATTAGATAACTCACGAACTACGTTAAAAATTATTTATATAGAACAACTATGTACCATAATTTTAGCCTTGTTATTGAGCTATTTTCTTATCGCTATAATAGAACACTAATTTAATGCAATTGGTATAATTATTCAGCGTCAGTTTTAGCGCTAAGTTGTTGCTCAAGCAATGAAACTTTAGCTTCAAGTTCGGTTAACTTTTCGCGAGTACGAATAAGTACTTGGCTTTGCACATCAAATTCTTCACGGCTCACAAAGTCCATCTCAGCAAGCTTGTTTTGTAGAACTTGCTTTGTTTTACCTTCGAGTGTGTCTGCTAGGTTTTTTACACCTTGTGGCATATTGCTAGTAATTTGCTTAGCAATTTCTTCAAGTTTTGCTGGGTTGATCATATTTGTCCCTTCGGCATTGCCTAAATGATAATAACTAATATTACCTTATACCCACGGTATTTAACACATGATCATCTTTACCTTAATTAATTAAGGCAATTGCTATGCTCGCTGTAATGGTTACGTTAAAATTGCGCGTCTTTTAAATTTCTTTGGTCGTTATGAAACTCAATCCTAAACAAGATGAAGCCGTAAAATATATTAGTGGTCCATGCTTAGTACTCGCAGGCGCAGGCTCTGGTAAAACCCGTGTTATTACGAATAAAATCGCTTATTTAGTGAAAAAATGTGAGTACAAAGCGCGAAATATAGCCGCTGTTACTTTTACCAATAAAGCAGCCAAAGAAATGCGTGAACGAGTACTGCAAACACTTGGTAAACAAGACGCCAAAGGTTTGTGGGTATCGACGTTTCATACACTCGGTTTAGAAATAATAAAAAAAGAGTTAAGCACATTAGGGTTTAAACCCGGCTTTTCGTTATTTGATGATCAAGATACCAATCAGCTTCTTAGTGAACTCACCGAAGATGAGCTAAAAAAAGACAAGGACTTACTCAAACTACTTAAAATGGAAATTGGTAGTTGGAAAAACGAATTAGTACTGCCAGAGCAAGCAATACGCGAAGCGCGTGATGCGCAAAAGGCATTGTTTGCACAGCTGTATGCTCGCTACCAAAATCAGCTACGTGCTTATAACGCACTGGATTTTGATGATTTAATTATGATCCCTACTTTGTTACTTACTAATAACGCCACATCTCGTGAGCGCTGGCAGCAACGCTTTAAATACTTGCTGGTGGATGAGTATCAAGATACCAATACAAGCCAATATCAACTTGTTAAATTGCTAGTAGGCGAGCGTGCCCGTTTTACTGTTGTAGGTGATGACGATCAATCAATTTACTCATGGCGTGGTGCTCGCCCGCAAAACTTAGTGTTATTAGGTAAAGACTACCCAGGGCTTAGACTTATAAAACTTGAGCAAAACTATCGAAGTGCAGGGCGAATACTAAAAGCGGCTAACATTTTAATTGCGAATAACCCACATGACATAGAGAAAAAGTTATTTAGTGAACTAGGTTATGGTGAGCCGATTAAAGTAATAGGGTGCCGCGATGAAGAGCATGAATCTGAGCGTGTGGTTGCTGAAATAATTTCACATAAGTTTATGAAGCGAACCAGCTATAAAGATTACGCGATTTTATATCGTGGTAATCATCAAGCACGTGGCTTTGAAAAATCACTAATGAGTAACCGTATCCCTTATAAAATTAGTGGCGGTATGTCGTTTTTCGCTCGCTCAGAAATTAAAGATATTATGGCGTATTTACGTTTGCTAGTTAATCAAGATGATGACAATGCTTTTTTACGTATCGTAAATACACCGCGACGCGAAATAGGTACGGTTACCCTTGAAAAGCTTGGTACGCTTGCTAATGAAAAGCACGCGAGCTTATTTGCTACCTGTTTTGATAACGATTTAGGCTACAGGCTAAAAGGGCGTGGCTTTAATGCGCTTGCTGGATTTGCACGCTGGGTTGTTGAGCTATCTGATAACGCAGTACGCGGTGATACGCTCGAAGCTGTTAAAGACTTAGTGCGTAATATTAATTACGAGGCATATTTGTACGAGTCATCACCGAGTGCAAAAGCGGCTGAAATGCGTATGAAAAACGTATCAGAGCTGTATCGTTGGATAACAGATATGTTGACCGGTGATGCCGACAACGAACCAATGACATTAGCCGAGGTTGTTAGCAAGCTAACCCTTCGCGATATGCTTGAGCGTAACGAAGAAGAAGATGAAACCGATGCAGTGCACTTATCAACACTACATGCATCAAAGGGCTTAGAGTACCCGTACGTATTTATGGTGGGTATGGAAGAGGGTTTACTTCCGCATCAGGTAAGTATTGATGAGGACAACGTAGATGAAGAACGTCGCTTAGCTTATGTTGGTATTACTCGTGCGCAGCAGGAGTTAACACTTACTTATGCAAAGATACGTCGTCAATTTGGTGAAACCTCACAAACTGAATTAAGCCGATTTGTACAAGAGTTACCGCAGGACGATCTCGCGTTCGAAAACAAAAAGGCGCCAAATACCCAAGCAGAGCGCATGGAAAAAGGCCAAGCAAGAGTCGCTAACTTACGAGCGATGTTTAAAAAGCCTGAGTAATACCTCAGGCTAACTTTATAAAGACTGGGTTGCTTGCACTTCAGGTAACTCAGAGCATACTAGAGCGTGTTGTTTTCCCACAAAAAATGCCAAACCGTGCTTGTCTAGTAAAGCTCTAAAATTAAGTATTGATGGGCCTTTAGCAATGACCTTCATTGCTTTGAGCTTTGTAATTGCAAGCACGCCCTGTAGCTGAAAATCGTAACTTTCTTGTTGTAAAACACGTTTACTAAAGGTCGAGCTAAGTAGTAAATAATCAAAATTAATATCGGTTAGTAAATTAAGTTCGCACCTGTCTTTAGCAAAATTGTTTAAACCAATTGAATAACCAAGTTGTGATAGCGTTTTGAGGTTTTTTATTTGCGTTGCACATGCGTGGCGAATTTCTTGTTCATCAAATAATAAACAGAGTTGGCTTTGTCCTTGTTGTTTATTTAGCGTATCTGTAAATAAAACAAATTCGTGTTCCTCAAGTAGCAAACCAGAGCAAGGAACCAATGCCATAGCTACATTTGCAGTAATTGCTTGTGCATAGGCGCGTTGTAATAGTTGTAACTCTACTTGCAGATGCTGCTCTTTATCTGATGCAAACTTTTTCAAAATATCAAAGCTAGTAAAGCCAAGTATTGGGTGTTCACCAAATGCTTCAAATAAAGATTCAGACTGTTGTTGCTCATCAAGCGTAATTATTTCTGAGCTTCTAAAACTCATAGGTAATATATCAAGGTGATGTTGTGCTTTTAGAGTCTGCGCAGGTATTGATTGCGTTAATAGCGGATGAAATAACTCGTAACGGTTTTTTCCTGAGTTTTTAGCGTGATACATGGCAGCATCGGCATCACGAATAATTTCATCTGTATGCGTATAGCTTTTCTTTGAGTAGGTTATCCCTATACTTGCACCACTTTGTAAAGACTCACCTTTGAGATAAAAGGGTTTTTTCATTAAATCTATAATACGATTTGCAACATCTTCTGCTTGTTGAGGCTCAGTTAAATGGGTTAATAAAATAACAAATTCATCTCCGCCTAAGCGTGCTAGTAAATCATGCTCGCGTATACATTGGGCAAATAACTCACTTACGTTAATTAAAAATTGATCGCCTGCATGGTGGCCAAGCTGATCGTTAATATCTTTAAATTTATCTAAATCGATAAACAAAACAGCAAAGTGGTGCTCAGGAAAACGTTGATAATGTTGTAGCGTTTTTTCGAGCTGAGTTAAAAATAGACTACGATTAGGCAAGCTCGTAAGTGAATCGTGATGTGCATCATGATAAAGCTGCTGCTCTATTTTTTTTCGCTCATCTATTTGCATTTGTAAGTGCAGATTAGTTTGACGCAATTCTTTGGTTTTTTCGTTTACTCTAAATTCGAGTTCTTGATGGCTTTTTGCAATTGCTTGATTGACGAGCTTTGTTTGTAAAACAGCTGCAATTTGATGCGATACAAAGGTAATTAACTCGCAATCATCTCGGCTGAATATATGTTTGTTATCGTAGGCTTGGCAAACAAGAAGACCAATAACACCTTGAGCTGTTTTAAGTGGAGCGCCTAACCAGCTAGTGGCCATTTGCTCTTTTGGTACAGGTGCTGAACGTTGTACCACACCGCTTACTATTAATTCTTTTGCTCTACATGTGTGTATTAGTTGTGTTTCTTCGGTGCTTATTACCAGTTCGCTATAACCTTTAGCAAAGCGTCTTGGCTGTGTATTTTCTTTAAATTCATCTACGCAATAAGGAAAACTAATCCACCCTGTTTCTCTATCATAAAGCGCAATATATAAGTTTTCTGCGTAGGTAATTGTTTTTATTATTTCGTGTATCTTAAAATAAGCGTCATCAAGGTTTTTAGCTTGCGTTGCTATTTCAGATATTTTAAATAGAATTTGTTGGCGTTGAAGTGCGCGTTTACGCTGCTCTATTTCAAGGTTTAGTGCATCGTTACTTTGAGTGAGTGCGCGGGTGCGAATTTTAACTTCTGACTCAAGAAGCTCTCGTTTTTTTACACGCTCTATTGCTGTTGCCAAATAAAGCGACATAAACTCAAGTAATTGTATTTGCTGTGAGCTATAGCCTTGTTTTGTATCGTAACTTTGCGCTGCTAAAACACCGATAATATTATGTTCTTGGTAAACTGGTACGCCTACCCAGTGTTCGGCAGGAGTGCCTAATGCTTTAAATAAACCTTCTGCTGCAGCATCTTGCATTTGCTGCTTGGTAAAGCATGTGGTTTTACCCTGTTTAAATACATAACCCGTGGCGCCTTCATCAAAGCTATTTGATTGGTTAAGGGCGACGGCAATACCATCTTTTTCATCTGAAAAGTAAGAAAGTTCTAGTGATTGGCTGTATTGATTTAGCAGCACCACATAAAAACTTTTACTAGGTACGTACTTTTGTAAAATGTCATGGATGGCAGGGTATAGCAGGGTTAGCTCGGCCACAGTACTTGCCTGCTCTGATAATTGGATCAGGGCATTTTGTAAATGATGTGATTGTTTGTATTTTTCGAGAAGCGCTTTAAGGCGTTTATTTTGATACGCCAATTTACTCGATACTGATAGTTTATCTTCCAATGATCTAACCGGCTATTTTTATTGTATAGTTATTAGCCTTATACTTTCACTTTTAGTGCTTATCGTCAAGTTGATATTCCTACTAAAGCAGTAGCTAGACACACTATTTTAGGCATTAAAAAAGGCTTACAGAAGTAAACCTTTTTTGTATATTTCAATCGAGCTTATTTAGATGTCATAAAGTCGATAGCAGCGCTAATCTCATCATCAGAACAATCCATACACGTGCCTTTTGGAGGCATAGCATTAAAGCCATTTAGTGCATGCTCAAGTAAAGTGTCTTTACCTTTAGCAATACGTGGAGCCCAATCGTCAGCCGATTTAGGCGCGCCTAGTGCACCAGTGCCGTGACATGCAAAACATGCACCTTGATATACTTGCTCACCAGAACGAGGACCTGTAGGCGCCGCTGCAACTGCAGCTTTATCGCCTTCAAGGTATACAGCACCAACCGGCGCGAGACGTGCTTTAATTGCATCTTCAGTCATAGAGTTATCATATGGCTGTGCGTATGCAGTGGTTGCTAGCAATAATAATGCTGCAGCTGTTAATTTTTTCATTTTGCCTTGCTCACTTCGATTTGAACGTGATCAATCACGATTAAAGATGACGGAAATTAAACCGATTATAACTCTCTGAGCCAATTTATAAAATGCTAAGAGCCGTTTTTATTAATAAAACTGACTACTTTTTGCGTTAACGCAATAAAATTTAATTATTTACTGTTTTTTGTTAAGCAATTTAATAAGCGCAATCAGTCATTCAATTAACTTTTTAGATCCTAAGATCAAAATCAATTTATTGATAATACGCTACTAACTAGTTTTGCGATCCCTGCGTCGGCTTCAAGAATCGATTCTGCCAACATGTAAGCAGGGGTGGTAACTAACTTATTTGGTTCATCGATAACTACACCGTCAACCGCACAATCTATATGTTTAGCGCCTAATGTGCTTAGCGCTTGTGCTGTCTCTACATCATTACCAATAGTAAGTGCGGCGTTATCGTAAATAAATGGGATCAATGTGGGTGCGATACACATATAACCTGCAGGCTTATTCGCTTTTGCAAATGATTTACAAGCATTAAGGACGTCCTGATTGATATTTGCTTTTGCGCCTTTAATTGCAAAATCGCATAAGTTTTTTGCAGCACCGAAACCGCCAGGTACAATTAATGCGTCAAACTGAGTCACGTCTAGTTTAATCAGTGATTTAATGTCACCTCGTGCAATGCGAGCAGCTTCTGTTAATACATTGCGTTTATCAGGCATTACTTCACCTGTTAAATGGTTAATGGTATGAAGTTGTTCAATATCTGGTGCAAAACACTGATACGTTGCGCCATTTTTGGCTATATGTAATAAAGTTAAAATTGCTTCATTAATTTCACTACCATCGTACACACCAGACCCTGCTAATATTACTGCTACGTTTTTCATGCTTTTGTGCCCCTAAAGTCTTTTTTATAAGTCGATCGGATGGAGTTTAACATGCTCAAAATTTCTCGCGAAAATAAATTTTTAGTACAAAAATCATTCGCAGTGCAAGTCGTTTTGCGGTTTATGCCATTTGCGATCACTTTGCCTTTAAAAAAATTATAAAGGATCGCTATGATCTTCGATCCATTGTGCTAGAATACTCCTCCGGTTATTTAAATGGACGCGAATAATCAAAGTGAATAACAACAGAAGCAGTCGTTAGAAAACCTTTTTCCACATTGGTTTAAAATAATAAAAAAAGAACCTCGTATTATCTTTTTTAAATTAAAACATACAGTTAAAGTATTTTCTAGGCATTTTTTAATGCTTTGGAAGAATAGCTCGTGGCTGTTATCTACACACTTATCCACAGCTTGCTCTAGTTTTAATAACACGATAAACAGTAATTCACAGTCGTTTTATTTACTACCTTATGGCATGCTTATAATTACCTTAATTTTTTGCATTTAGGATCCAAATTCACCATGGCTCAGATCCCCGAAAACCCACTTATTTTAGTTGATGGCTCGTCATATTTATTTCGTGCTTATCATTCTCCGCCGCATTTAACTAATTCTAAAGGTGAGGCTACGGGCGCTATTTACGGCGTGATCAACATGCTTAAAAGCTTGATCAGACAATATGATCCCTCACATATGGTGGTTATATTTGATGCTAAAGGCAAAACGTTCCGTAACGATATGTATAGCGAATATAAGGCAAATCGCCCGCCGATGCCGGATGACTTACGTACGCAAATAGCACCAATACATAGCA
This sequence comes from Pseudoalteromonas sp. 5Ae-yellow, assembly GCF_014077565.1. NCBI lineage: Bacteria > Pseudomonadati > Pseudomonadota > Gammaproteobacteria > Alteromonadales > Pseudoalteromonadaceae > Pseudoalteromonas > Pseudoalteromonas sp. 5Ae-yellow. The sequence continues at coordinate 2,896 of NZ_JACGWD010000053.1, read as the reverse complement.
TTATCAAAGCGATGGGTTTTCCGCTAATTAGTATCGAAGGCGTTGAAGCTGATGATGTTATTGGCACATTTGCACGCATTGCAACTGAGCAAAAACGGCATGTCCTTGTCTCCACTGGCGATAAAGATATGGCGCAACTTGTAAATGAACACGTTACATTAATAAACACGATGACCGACAGTATTTCAGACCCTGTTACCGTAGTTGAAAAGTTTGGTGTAGGCCCCGAACTTATTATCGATTACTTGGCACTAATGGGCGATAAGGTCGATAATATCCCAGGTGTTGAAGGCTGTGGTCCAAAAACGGCCGTTAAGTGGTTAGAGAAATATGGCTCGTTGCAAGGTGTAATGGATCACGCAAGTGAGATTAAGGGTAAAATAGGTGAAAAGTTAGCTGCAGCTCTCGATCATCTGCCTTTAAGCTACGAGCTTGCAACAATTAAGTGCGATGTTGAAGTTGAATCAGATCTTGATACGTTCAAACTACAAGAGCCAAATAAAGACGAATTAATTGCACTATATGGTGAGTGCGAATTTCGTCGTTGGTTAGCTGAGTTACTAGATAACCCCAAAGATGCAGAAACACATTTAGCTGTACCTACCGAAGCCACTGAATTACCAAAAGTAGAAGACGCTCATTACGAAACTATTTTAACGCAAGCGCAATTTGATACGTTAATAGAGCAATTAAATAGTGCCGAGTTATTTGCATTTGATACAGAAACTACCAGCCTTGATTATATGAAAGCGCAATTAGTGGGTATGAGTTTTGCCGTAAAAGCGGGTGAAGCTGTGTATTTACCTCTAGCGCATGACTACCCGGGTGCGCCTGAGCAATTAAGTCTGGAATTTGTAATGCAAAAGCTAGGTCCAATTTTGGCCGATGAAAACAAAGCTAAAGTAGGGCAAAACCTTAAATACGACAAAAGTGTATTAGCGAATGCAGGTTTTGCGCTAAACGGTATTAAGTTTGACACCATGCTTGAGTCATACGTATTTAATAGTGTGGGTACACGCCACGATATGGACTCGCTAGCACTTAAATATCTAGGTCATAAAAATATTAGCTTTGAAGATATTGCTGGCAAAGGTAAAAAGCAACTTACCTTCAACCAAATTGAACTTGAAAAAGCTGCGCCTTATGCTGCAGAAGACGCCGATATTACTTTGCGCCTCCATAAAGTGCTTTGGCCAAAAATAGTGGCTGATGAAAAGCTAAAATCTGTATTCGAAGATATAGAAATGCCACTTGTTAGTGTGATTTCTGATATTGAACGAACCGGTGTTGCAATAGATAGCAATATGCTTGCAGCACACAGCCAACGATTAGGCGAGCGTTTAATTGAGCTTGAAAAAGAAGCATTTGAAATAGCAGGCGAACCATTTAATTTAAGCTCTCCTAAGCAACTACAAGTATTGTTGTTTGAAAAGCTTGGCCTGCCTATTATCAAAAAAACACCTAAAGGTGCACCTTCTACCGCAGAAGAAGTATTGCAAGAGCTTGCTCATGATTATCCACTACCTAAAGTAATTATAGAGCATCGTGGTTTATCAAAGCTTAAATCAACTTACACCGATAAATTACCATTAATGGTGAATGAGAAAACCCAGCGTGTACATACATCTTATCATCAGGCAATTACAGCAACGGGGCGCTTGAGTTCAACCGATCCTAATTTACAAAATATTCCTATTCGTTCAGAAGAAGGGCGTCGAATTCGTGAAGCGTTTATAGCTGCCGATGGTTACAAAATTGTCGCTGCCGATTACAGCCAAATTGAGCTGCGTATTATGGCGCATCTTTCACAAGACAAAGGTTTATTAAATGCATTTGCTAACGGCTTAGATGTACACAGTGCAACTGCCGCTGAAGTATTTGGTGTAGAGCTTGATGATGTAACTACCGATATGCGCCGCAAGGCGAAAGCAGTAAACTTTGGCTTAATTTACGGTATGTCTGCATTTGGTTTAGCACGTCAACTAGATGTGCCACGCCATGAAGCGCAGCATTACATAGATAAGTACTTTGAGCGTTTTCCTGGTGTATTAGAGTACATGGAAACAACACGTGAAAAAGCAGCTGAAAATGGCTATGTTGAAACAATATTTGGTCGTCGCCTACATTTGCCAGAAATAAACGCACGTAATGGGGCGCGCAGAAAAGGAGCTGAACGTGCTGCTATTAATGCGCCAATGCAAGGTACTGCTGCTGATATTATTAAAAAGGCAATGCTGAGCGTTAACCGCTGGGTACACGAACAAGCGCCAAATACGATTAAGTTACTTATGCAAGTACACGATGAATTGGTATTTGAAATTAAAACAGACTGCGCACCAGAATATACAAAACATATTTGTGAGCTGATGTCGCAAGCTGCAGCGCTTGATGTGCCGCTTATTGTTGAAGCCGACGAAGGTGACAACTGGGAACAAGCCCACTAATGCAATTTGAGCATTTTAATTAAAGCGCCTTTTGGCGCTTTTTTTATGTTTAATAAAAATGGCGAATAACAGCGATTTAATTAGCTATATGCAAGCTTTAGTTAAAATAAGGTTAATTTAAGCAACTATTTGTATTAAATAGTTATATGTTCGTCAATTCTAGCTGTTTTACAGGAATATGATTGTATTTTAATGCGTGCTTTTGTTAAAGTCCCGCCTGTCCTATCCTGTAGGACATCCTGTTGATGATGCATCTGAAAGGGTGCAACAAATTGATAGCTTCTCCCCAGTTTGCTATACCGGCCTACCAACTTGTTTGGTGGGCCGTTTTTTGTTTGCCCAGCGAAGCTGGCAAACCCGATAGGCTGAAAGATGCCTTATTACCCTGACTAAGGGGAAGATAATCTGAATGGCAAGGGCGTCACTGGCCAACGGTGGGGTCTGAAGGAAGC
>NZ_JACGWD010000047.1:0-36226 GCF_014077565.1 Pseudoalteromonas sp. 5Ae-yellow | reverse complement strand
ATGTAGTTATTTGATTAAATCTTTACAAAACAATCTTTTATACTTTGGCATTAAGCTTGTAATAGTTTATTTGTATTTAACTATTACAAGGCTTAGCCATGACTTCTAAAATTATCCTTAATGCAAACGATTCAATAACCTGTCCTCATTGTGATACTGATTTTCATGTAAAAGATGCAATAGCAAAGCATTTAATTGAGCAACATGAAAACGAGTATGAGCAACTACTCAACCAGCAATTAACTTCCTTTAAAGCCCAAGCCACAAAAGAGGCAGAAAAATCAGCGTCAAAAATATTTCAGCAGCAATTAACCCAATTAAAAGAGCAGTTAGAAGATAGTAAGCAAAGTGCAGAAATACTAAATGCTAAGATTGAATCTGAAAAAGCAAAAGTAGAGCAGCGCGTGAGAGAGGCTGTCAGTTTAGAACAACAAAGCCTAGAAGAGTCAATTAAATCTAAAGATGAGCAATTAGATCAATTTAGAAACGAAGAGCTTAAACTCAGAAAAGCTAAAACAGAGCTTGAAGATAAACAAAAAAACTTTGAGCTTGAATTAGCACGTAAAGTTGAAGAGCAAAAGCAGTTACTTCGCGACGATGCTGCAAATGAGTTCAAATTGATAGAAGCTGAGTACCGTAAAAAAATTGATGATGCTTCCAAAGCTAATAACGACCTTAAGCGCAAGCTAGAGCAAGGGTCACAACAATTACAAGGTGAAGTTTTAGAGCTTGAGCTAGAGACTACATTGGCTCATTTATACCCAGTAGATTTTATTGAACCTGTAAAAAAAGGAGCTAAAGGCGCAGATGTTATTCAAACAGTTTGCATGCGCTCAGGTACTGTGTGCGGTAAAATAGTGTGGGAGACAAAGCGAGCTGAAAATTGGTCAAACGCTTGGGTTAGCAAACTTAAAACAGATGTACAAAATGCCGCTGGTGATATTGGAGTACTAGTAACAACAGTTTTTCCTGCTAATACAAATGAGCCCATGTTAATGCTTGATGGAGTTTGGTTAGTTAAACCTGCTTTAGCAAAAGGTCTTAGTGAAGCACTTAGAATCGTACTTTTAGAGTCACAGCGCCAAAAAACGGTTAGTGCGGGCAAAAGCGAACAAGTAGAGGCTATATATGATTATATTTGTAGCACGCAATTTGTTCATCGTTTAAAAGCGGTTGTAGAACATCAAGAACAAATGAAAATTGAACTTGATAAAGAAAGAAACGCAATGCAAAGGATCTGGAAAAAGCGTGAAGGGCAAATTACAGGGATAACATCGCAAATGATGTCGATTTGTGGGGAATTGCAGGGCCTCTCGCATGGTGGTATGCCAATGTTGGATGAAATAGCTACTCTAGAGTAATAAACAAAAACCAGTTAAGAGCAAATTTTGCTCTTAACTGGTCGCTAATATAAGTGATTTATCTAAATAATTACTTAACCACTTGATTTGAGTAAAATGAATGGTAGATTAACGCTAGTAGTATATAACTATCCCAAGGTCGGGAAGCAGCATCAACAAATAAAGTTTTAGATACAACCTTTACCGGGTTAACCCCTTATTTACCCACTCACCTTAAGAGTTTTGATCCAAAATCATATTCCTGTAAACCTATTAAGTTACCTCAGTTGTGGGATGCATTTGAAGAAACAGGAGATTTTCAAACTGATTTATCAAGAGTTCGTGAATTCATTAAAAATAGCCCAAGCGTAAGCAGGTTGCAGGCAGCGTAAGTCAACAGCGTTGCAGTTCCGACGCGAAGTGAACCTCGCATGATTAAGGAATAGCCAATCCAGGCCAGTGGAGTCATGACCCACCAAAAGGCATCAATCTGGTGCTGATTGATCCAAGGTGGCTCAGGGTACTGCTCAAAAAACAGCAAGTTGTCCGTGTAGTGAAGGACACTACCGGCGACAAGCGCCAACAGCAACCGGCCTAGCCAGGGTTGTTTCACTTTCATGCGTCGACACTCGTGTAGGGCAAACCTGCGAACCATTCCAGCATCTCACTCCATTGTGGTTCTGCGGATTGTCGGAAGTAACCCATGTGTCCGATCTTGCCGCCGACCAATTCTGGGTTCAGGTCTTTGCGCACTAAAGGAGCGTTTCGGTAGCTCTGCACGAAGGCATCGCGAGAAAGGGGAGAAGCCCAAAGATCGTCCAACGCATTAGCCGCCACGATAGGCGTTTGAACTTCCGCATAGGTTTTTTCGATCCCACGCATGCTGGGGTCATCGAAGAAGTAGTGTGGGTACTGACACCAATGACGCCATTGATGAAAAACGTCAACTGGCAAGTCCTCGCCCATACCCAGCATCTTCCACGGGCAATAACCCTTCCACCATGTCAATAAAGGAAGAACTAGCCTCCACATCATAAGAACACGCAACCGTTCTCCCAGTGGCATGTAACCATGCCAGCCCGCTCCTGTGCCAAAAACATAGAAGCCAGTGACCTTATCGTGGTTGGGCAGTAGCCCAAAGGCATGTCCGCCGAAGGAGTGACCCACAACGAACATGGGCGTTGTATCGTCGACCATAGCTTCAACCGCAGCCGCGAGATCCTGACGAGCCCAGTCCAAAAGATCCATGCGAAACCCCTTAAGAGAAACAGGACGCGATTCCCCTATGCCGCGATAGTCGAACGTTAAGGTTTCATAGCCTCTGGCGCTAGCGAATTGCGCAAATCGTTTATAGAACCCTTGAGGAACGGCTGTGGCTCCCGCAACGACTAGTTTTCCTTTCAACGGACTGCCAGCCGGATAACGCTTGCCACCCAAGGTGAAACCATCAGCGGTGACGAGGTTTACGGGGAAAGCTTCTGTAATCATAGTTATCTCTCAATTATAACGGTCGTTATAGGTGAATTTTATGCTAACCTATAACGACTGTTATAACAAGGATCTTCCTGATGAAATTTCACCAAGCCGATACCCGCCAGCGCATGGTCAAAACTGCCGCCGAGATGCTGGCACAGCATGGTCTCAATGCCACAAGCATCCGCGAAATGTCCAAACGCGCCAAGTCGCCTCTAGGATCGACTTACCACCACTTTCCCGATGGCAAACAACAGGTGGTGGTTGAAGCCGTCGTGTTCGCAGGAGAGAAAGTTGCAGCGAGTCTGGATCACCATTTGCGAAAAGGTGCAGCCCTTGGAATACGTGAATTTCTGGGAGTGTGGCGAGTAATACTACTGGAATCTAACTTCCGCATCGGATGCCCGGTGCTGGCTGTTGCAGTAGAGGAGCCTTTAGATGAGGTAGCGGAAAATACGCTGAAAGCCGCCGCAATAATTTTTAATCTATGGGAAGAGAAACTAGCAGCAGCTCTAATTGCCGAAGGGAGTGATTTGGCAGCTGCATCAGGGATCGCCACGCTGGTTGTTGCAGCTGCCGAGGGAGCTATCGCACTGTGCCGCGCCCAACGCAGCATTGATCCGTTTGATCGAGTTGAGGGGCAATTATTGACTCTGCTTACACAGGTTTAATTTTTCCATCATGGCTCGTGCCCGTCAACCGGGTCGTATACTCAAGCTAGAACATGGCCGTAGCCTTCACAGCCAGCGGAATTAATTAGGTATCTGGCGAGCATAGCACCACAGTGTTAAGCTCGCCAGATTGCCGATTACAGACCCTTAACGGCCTTAGTGACCTCAGCGACATTAGCACCAAATGCTTCAGCTGTCTTGAGGTCACCCGGGATCATCTCATCTACCGAAGCATCAGATGGCGACGCAACGAGCAGCCCTTTGTAGCCACCAAGATGATTGAGATCGTCACGAGTCGAACTCTTAGCATTGGATGGATGCATACCCGTACCTGTCCAAAGCATTTTGTGCTGGGCAGCCAACGTCGATAAATACGAAATGGTCGATTCCTTGTCGCCATTCAGTGTCGCTGAGCAGTTAAAGTCGTTACGCAGTGCGATTAATAAAGGTATGAAGCAAGAAACGATCGAGTTAATTGTAAAAGTGCCTAACCACTCTGCAGTTAATCAAGGTTTTATTGAACTTGGCGAGCTGATTGACAAGCAACAGATTGACGATAAAAACGTATTACTTACCTACCAGACTATTGATACTGAACAACTAACCGATGAACTATTTAAATGTGCCCATTGGATCGAGGTTGCTAAACCTGAAAAATTGCGGCAAAGAATCACTACAAAGCTTAAAGCGGCCGTTAACATCTATAAATAACTCCAACTAGTTTGGGTGCGTCAAATATTGACGCACCTGCTTGCTATGCTCCATTTTAAAGTTAAGGAGTAGTTATGTTTCAATTAATTCAACAAAATGATGGTTTATCGATTGGTGTATTTGGTATTGGTGGGTGTGGCTGTAATACGCTTAACAGTATTTTTGAACAACGCGAGTCTGAGCAGGCGCACTTGTATAGCGTTAATACCGACAAAGTGGTACTTATAGAATATTTCATGAAATGACACGGAAAATATTAGGGTAGTGGTCACCTGATTTGAAATTTTTGGTTTGGAATTTGTGATTTGAGGTTTGTGAATTTGCAAGGGTAGGGGTCTAATTTTGAGGAAGATTAAAGAGCTAAAAAAGTGGTTTGGGCGCTTGGGCACAAGTTTGGGCACAAATCGATAAAAACTGGAATTTTTAGGATGATCTTTTGAGGCTTGGCTCTCGTTATTTTAAAATTTTGAATACAAAATAATAAAAAACTAAGAATTTAATTTTTAGTTGAATAATTAAACGAATATATTGAATAGGGTTTTTAACTGTTTGAAATATAGAGTTTAATTGGTACGACCGAGTGGATTCGAACCACCGACCTCTACCATGTCAAGGTAGCGCTCTAACCAGCTGAGCTACGGTCGTACAATTTTTTTAGGATTCTTAAATGTTGGTACGACTGAGTGGATTCGAACCACCGACCCCTACCATGTCAAGGTAGTGCTCTAACCAACTGAGCTACAGTCGTATTACTTTATTTAAGTAGGTGTTAATTGCTTAACAACGGCGGCTAATATATAGCGTGGCGGTTGGTGAATCAAGCAAGTTTGTTGTTTTTGAGTTTATTTGCCGTTTTTTTATTCACATTGGGCTTATTTCACACGTTTTATAAAATACTTGCCACCAAACCACATGTTTTTTAGCTGAGCTTTTAAGTAAGTTCAGTAAGTTACTTGCTGAGTCCGTTTTGACTAAGTTATTAATTTGAGGGCTTGAGATACTTTCGTTAAACCAAAGCTCATTATAAAGCGGTTGTAGTACCTCCAGATAACCAGTTAATTGCGCTTGATAGGGCTGAATTTCTTTTAGGTAAAACTTTTGAAATACGTTGTTTATGATTTTTGCGCTTTTATTATTTTTACCCTGAGGGCATAGGGTATTCAAGTTTAGTGTTTTTACAAACTGCGTGGCGCTGTTATTTAACACTACCTGTTTACGGGCCGATTGAATGAGTGCTTGGTTAAATTGAAATTTATTAAGCTGCTCGAGTGCACTAAAAATAGAATTACTATTAATTTCACTAAATTCTTTCGCCTTAATTTTCTGCTTAATGAATACAAGTTGCTTTAGCGCAATTACGGTATCGCTAAAACCTGCAGGTTCAGTAGTAAGCTCGTTTGAGGTGAGTTGCCAGGTACGATTTAGCTCTGGCTCTTTAAATAACATGGCGTTAAAAAAGTGCATTAGGTGTGTTTCTTTATAGTTTTTGGCAGCGAGTATTTTTGTATAGCTAGGGCTGTTTTTATCAAGCGTATTTAAGCAAACTTGTGCACTTTTGATAAAGTTTATTTGATATTTTAATTGCCCAGCAGCGCTGGCGGTTTTTCCTAATTGGTTATTGTGCTCACTTATAAGCACGTTAAGCTTACATTGGCTAATGCCTGCAAGCTCAACAATGCTCAGTGTTAAGTCACTTTGTGCTATTGGGGTAGGCTGCAGTAAGGGGAGTTGCTTGAGTGGCGCAGGCTGTGTTGGGCTTGTATCAACTGTGCTACTTAAGCGTTCAATATAAGTAACGTTTATATTACTTTGTGGTTTGTTGCAGCCAGTAATCGTTAAAAAACACATTACCAGCAAAGCAGCTGGTAATGTTTTAAGGCTGAGTTTGTTAGTTTTGATTGAGTGCATCAATTTTAAGAAATTCATATTTTAGACGTTTTTTTACCGTTAGCATTAATAAAATAGCAGCGACACTAAGACCTACTATTATCCCAGTCCAGAAACCGTGTGGCCCCATAGCTGGCACAATTATGTCTGTTCTTGCCAATACGTAACCTAAACAAAAGCCGATTAACCAATACGATATAAACGTAATATACGATATAGGCGTGGTGTATTTTAACCCACGGAGTATGCCATTTGCTGCAACTTGGAGTGCATCAGGTAATTGGTAAATACACGCTAAAATCATAATTGATGAAGCCAATGCCATAACAGCGGGGCTGTCGGTATACAGTTGGCTAATTAAATCACGACCGGCAAACGTAATAAGTGCTAAAAATAACGCCACAGCAATGGCTAAAATATAACTGGTAGAAACCGCAACTTTTAATTGAGTCATGTTCTTTTGGCCGTATAAGTTACCTATACGAATGCTAATAGCGATTGATAGGCTCAGCGGCATCATAAACAGCAATGTAGTTACACTGGCTGCTATTTGATGCCCCGATATAGCTACTGCACCTAAATGCGCTATAAATAGCGGTATACACGCAAATAAAGTGACTTCAAAAAAGGTGGCGAGTGAAATTGGTATACCTAACTTAGTAATAATACCAATGGTAGTGAAATTAGGTTTTTCGAATGATGAAAGCAGGCCTTTAGCATCTACTTTTTTACTCATTTGGCAGTAAGTGACTTGCGCTATTGCCATAACAGTTAAAACAATGGCTGTGGCAATGCCACAGCCCGCGCCGCCATAGGCAGGAAAACCAAATAAGCCATTTATGAAAATATAATTTACCGGAATATTAACAGCTAAACCTAATAGGCTTATGTAAAACGCGGGCTTGGTCATTCCCATGCCTTCGGTAACGTTTCTGTATACCGTAAAAGTTAAAAATCCAAACACACCCCATTTCACAAAGTGAATGTAGTCAATGGCAAGGTTTGCAATTGCAGGCGTTGTATCGAGCTTAAAAATAATAGCATCTGCTAAATGGGCAATTCCAAAGCCTGTAAAGCTCAAAATAGCGGTTAAATAAAGCGCTTGTTGAAAATAGTGGCTAATGCCTTTGCGGTCATCACTACCCGAAAACTGCGCAATAATACCGGTAAGCGCTAATAAAATGCCTTGAAGGCCAAGTAATAATGGGTTCCATATTCCTGTTGCAATAGACAGTGCAGCTAAGTCAGTAGGGCTAACTTGGCCTGCCATAATTGTGTCGACGACCGACATTAAAATAAGTGTAACTTGCGCTAAAAAAACAGGTAAAGCGAGGGAAAGTAAACGCTTGGCTTCCCAATTGCAAAAGGTCATAAAAACAGCTAGTTGATAAAATAGGGCGTAATTGTAATCTATTGGGGTTTAAATAAAAATCACAGTAGTGAATGATTTTATGAGTTGATACGTTAAACTAGCACTTTGTAATAATTTAAAGTGATTTTATGTTTACAGGAATAGTGCAAACGCAAGCTACGGTGGTCTCTAAAACTCAAACAGACGGTGTTTTACGCTTAGTTGTATCGGTGAGCGATGAGTACGTTAAGCATTTAGATTTAGGCGCAAGTATTGCTATTAATGGCTGTTGTTTAACAGTTGTGCAAGTTGAGCTAAGTAATCACGATGTGGTAGCGCAAGTGCATTTTGATGTGATTGACGAAACCCTAAAGTTAACTAATTTAGGACTGCTTGAGTTAGGTAGTTTAGTTAATTACGAACGCTCTGTTACGTTTGGTACTGAGCTAGGTGGGCATATAGTGTCTGGGCATATTCATTGTACGTCACAAATTTCTCAAATAGTGAAGCTTGAGAACAACTGCAAAATACAACTCAGTTTGCCAAAAGAGTGGCAAAAGTATGTGTTATATAAAGGGTTTGTTGCTATAAATGGCGCAAGCTTAACCGTGGGCGAAGTTGATGAACATGGTTTTTGGTTACACCTAATTCCGGAAACGCTCGCCATTACAAACATTGGTGCAGCGCAAGTGGGTGACAAGTTTAATATTGAAGTTGATCAGCAAACTTACACTATTGTAAATACGGTAGAAAACTACTTACGCCATCAGGCTTAAGTTAAAATATTTGTTCGTCGTCACTGTCTACGTGTAGCTCTAATTTATTGTTAGCATGATCTATATGCATATTTAAATGAATTGGGTTACAGCAGGCAGTGCAATCTTCTATGTAGTCTTGATCTCCCATGCTTGCGTCTAAGTCTAAATGTATGTGGTGTCCGCAGTGTGGGCACGTTATTCGTTGTGATAAAAAATCTTTCATAATCACTCCAGTTATAAATAATTAAGTTAGATTTAACTTAATCGCTTACAGATGAACGCCTACTTACTCATTAAATATAGTGCTGAAATGCAGCTTATGACACTTATTTTATACCTTCAAATACCAGCTTTTCTATATGTTGTTTAGCTTCAGTAAGATAGTGACCGGCAAAGATGTTAGCGTGATTTAAAATAGGGTATAGCTGGTATATTAACTTACGTTTTTCGTAATTTTGAGAAAGCGGATAGTGCTGGTTATAGGCGCTATAAAAGTCTTTTGGCAGTGGCGCAAATAGTTCGCTCATTACAATATCCACTTCCCGATCACCATAATAACAAGCCGGGTTAAATACCGTTGGCTCTGCTTTTAAAAAGCCCATATTTCCTCGCCAAAAATCGCCATGCAGTAATGAGGGCTCAACTTGATGACTATGCAGCTGTTCTTTAACGGCATTAATTAAGCGCTCGGGTTCAATAAAGTTAATGCCTTTTTCAGCGAGTAACTGTAATTGCCACCCTATACGCTCTTCGGCGTAAAATACATCCCATTTTTTATGCCAGCGATTAGGTTGTATAGTAGTGGCTATGTAGTTGTCTACATCAAAACCAAACATGGCTTGGTCGTGTTTTTGATGCATTTTAGCCAGGCTGCTTCCCATAGTTGCCCACGTGTTGTGGGGTTGTTTATCTAAAACAAGCCACTGTAAAACAATAAACGAAAACTCTATATTTGCACCGGTTGTAATACATTCAGGGACTTTAAAATTACTATTTTGCGCTAAAAGCTTTAAGCCAATAAATTCACTTTCTAAACGCTCGAGTTCGCTTTTTAATGCTATTTTAACGAAGAAGTTATGCGTACCATTGGTAATATGAAATAGTTTATCGGTATTTGTACTTTGTAATTGGCGTTTATAGGTGTGTTTAAAGTCAAAATTAATGGCTTGGCTGATGTGCTCATTTACTGTTTTCCACATAACAATTGCTCGCCTTTTAAACAGATACTTAAACTATGGCAAAAAGGTATTAATTTAACAATCTAAACGTTGTAAAATTAACGACTATATTGCATAAAAATTACACTTACTGTAATGGAGTAAAAATGAACAAAAGTTTAATAACCAATTTGCTAGCGGGTTTATGTGTTGTTGTAGGTTTTATGTTTAACCAAGCAATTGTGTTATCAGTTGGTTTATTTGCACTTTCTGGCGCGGTAACTAATTTATTAGCGATTCATATGTTGTTCGAAAAGGTCCCGTTTTTATATGGCTCAGGCGTTATAGCGCTTAAGTTTGAAAGCTTTAAAGTAGCTATACGAAACCTAATATTAACGGAGTTTTTTTCAGAGCAAAAAATTAATAATTTACTCAATAAAGCGCAGCCCAATATCGATTTTGAGCCAATAATTAGCAATGTTGATTTAAACCCTGCATTCGACAATTTACTTGTCGTTATTGAAGAGTCACAGTTTGGTAGCATGTTAGGGATGTTTGGTGGCACAGCGGCAATAGAGCCAATGCGTGAAAAGTTTATTGAAAAAATGCAATTGTCGCTTAGTGAGATTTCCCAAACTGACGATTTTAAAGCATTAGTAAGCCAAACACTCTCACAAGGTAATAGCGCAGAGAGCCTACATAAAACAGTACTTAAATTAGTTGATGAGCGCTTAGATGAGCTTACCCCAAAAATGGTTAAAGAGATTATTCAAACCATGATCCGCGAGCACTTAGGCTGGCTTGTTGTGTGGGGTGGTGTGTTTGGTGGTTTATTTGGTTTAATAGCGGCCGTGATTTAAATATAGCTACTGATACCAATTAAAAAAACAATCATTTTATCGCATTAAATAGCGCAATTACTGCGTTAAAAATTGTTCGTGTACGAGTGCATGGATGCAGGAGGTAGAGCAATGCAGGGAGCAATTAGTGATAGCAACTACACGTTATAATTTCGCCTTGTTATTGCGCTACTTTATTAGCGCAATAATAGATTACTAATTTAATGTAATTGGTATGACTTATTTTTTCAGGCTGTTATTATCGCCCCCATAATTTAGTCGTGTTTTTTAGGAGCAACGGTGAGCAAAACGTTAGCCAGTTATTATCAGCAAGCATACGCTTGCGATCAGCAGCATTTTAACCAGTGTTTTTATTGTGGCTGTGAAGCGACAGAGCGCGACCATTGTCCTCCGCTGCATATGCTACAAAGCATTGTTGATTTAGGTGAAGAAGCTGATTTTATATCTATTCCTGCGTGTTATGAGTGTCATGCACTTTTACATAACGAAAGGCTGATGACGATTGATGAGCGTTTCACTAAAATGAAGAAAAAGCTTGCCACTAAATACGCAAAACCTCTGCGTGTTTATAACATGTGGGAAGAAAACGAACTTGGCGATATGAGCGATGAGTTTGCGCATAGTATTCAAGCGGGTATGAAATTAGGAAAAGAAGCCGCTGAGCGTTTAGCGTTTACTGGTTTTAGCTATGCCACAGAAGATGCCAAAGTAGCAGTACGTGAAAAAACAAAAGAGTTTGATGTAGAAGGCATGATATTTACTGACTTTAAAGAGGCGCTAAATTACTGCATTAATGATTTAAACGTACAAAAAAGTGACTTTTATAAAATTTTGGTTGAAGACTACCAAGGGGATTTTAATAAAGCGCTAAGCCAGTATCATCACCGTCATGACAAAGTGACAGCGGCTAAAGACGGTAATACAATTATTAAAGATTTTTCTAAGCTACATAAGCAAAACTCTGATTTTGTAACGCGTACGGTAAAGCACTTTATAAGCAAAGACCCCTCGCTTACAACCGAAGGTGCGCTTGAAAAGTTGTATAACAATTATATAAAGAAATAATTACAGATATTCATCTTAATTAACTGCGTTTTCACCTGTTTTTTTGGCTTTATTCCTTAGCTTTCGCTAAAGTAGCAAAAAAACAGGAGATCCAAACAACATGCAAAAATTTGCACCTTCTTTATTAGCAGTTGGCTTAGCTGCTGCACTTGTAGGTTGCCAAGAAAACGGCCCGCAAGACGATAAAATAACAATCAACAAAAATCCTTACCCAAGCACTTATCAGCCCGTTTCTACATCAAGCACACTTATTACAAATGCAACAGTACTTACAGGTACTGGTGAGCGTTTAGATGAAGCTGATGTATTACTTGTTGACGGCAAAGTACAACAAGTTGGTAAAGACTTAACTGCTACTGCTGATGTTACAATTGATGCACAAGGCAAATGGGTAACACCGGGTATTATTGACGTACATTCACATTTAGGTGCTTATCCAAGCCCTTCGGTTGAGTCGCATCAAGATGGTAACGAAATGACAAGCCCTAACACTGCAGAAGTGTGGGTTGAGCATTCTGTTTGGCCACAAGATCCTGGCTTTAATCGCGCACGCGAAGGCGGCATTACTTCTCTACAAATTTTACCAGGCTCAGCTAACTTATTTGGTGGCCGCGGCGTTACGCTTAAAAACGTACCTGCACACACTATGCAAGGCATGAAATTTCCAGAAGCACCCTATGGTTTAAAAATGGCGTGTGGTGAAAATCCTAAACGTGTTTATGGTCGTCAAGGTGTATTGCCTTCTACCCGTATGGGTAATATGGCGGGTTACCGTATGGCGTGGGCTGAAGCCGCTGAGTACAAACGTGCGTGGGATAAATACGATGCCGATTATGAAGCAGGTTTAAACCCAGAAGCACCAGTACGTGATATTAAACACGACACGCTTCGTGGTGTGCTTGAGGGCGAAGTACGTATTCATAATCATTGTTATAAAGCTGAAGAAATGGCAATGATGATTGACCTGTCAAAAGAATTTAATTACGACGCGGGTACTTTTCACCACGGTGTAGAAGCATATAAAATTGCTGACCTACTTGCTGAGAATGGCTCGTGTGCTGCACTTTGGCCAGACTGGTGGGGTTTTAAAATGGAAGCCTACGACATGGTTCAAGAAAACGTAGCTATTGTTGATGCTGTTAAAAATTCATGTGCAGTTGTTCACTCAGATTCAGATACTACTATTCAGCGCTTAAACCAAGAAGCTGGCAAGGTTATGTACCGTGCTAACGAAAACGGTTTTGATATTTCTGAGCAACACGCTATTAAATGGATCACGGCTAACGCTGCTAAGTCGTTAGGTATTGATGACAAAACAGGTTCACTAGAAGCGGGTAAGCAGGGCGATGTGGTTATTTGGAATCAAAGCCCATTTAGTGTTTATGCTAAAGCTGAACAAGTGTTTGTTGATGGTGCAAAAGTTTACGATAGAAACGACAGCGCGTATCAAGCAACAAGTGATTTTATGTTAGGTCAACAATAAGGAGCACCCAGAATGAAAAATTTATCACGTTCGTTTTCGCTTTCTCTGGTTGCTGCAGGATTATTAGCATCTGGTGCTGTAAGCGCACAATCGCTAGCAATTATTAATGCAACATTGTATACGTCATCTGATCAAGGTGTTTTAGAAGCGGCAAGCATTGTAATGACAGATGGTAAAATCACAGCGATTAACCCAACTGAAATTAAAGTTGATCAAATTATTGATGCAAAGGGCCAAATTGTAACCCCTGGCTTTATTGCAAGTATTAATCAACTTGGTTTAGTTGAAGTAAGTGCAGTTGCAGGCTCTCGCGATGCAGGCGAGGAAAAAGCCGGTATTGATTTTGACGTAAGTCTTGCTTACAACGCACATTCAAGCTTAATCCCTTACGCTCGTAAAGGCGGTGTAACACGCGATGTCATTACCCCTCATGGCGGCGATAGCATTTTTTCAGGCCTTGCGAGTGTTGTTGATTTAAGTGGTAGTTTTGACAGCGACATGCAAAAACAAGCGGCTTTAATTGTTTACTTAGGTGAGCGCAGTAAAGGCTCTCGCGCTTTCACTTTGCAAACACTGATTAATAAACTTGATGAGCACAAAACTAAAGCCGGTAAAAAAGCTAAAAAAGATGACGACAAGCCAAGTACTGAAGACAAAGTAATGGCAAAAGTACTTAGTGGCGAAATGCCATTAGTGGTTGGCGTTTCGCGTGCGGCGGATATTATTGAGCTAATTAAAGTAAAAGAGCAATTTGGTATTAACCTAGTACTTAATGGTGCGCAAGATGCTGTTGTAGTAAAAGAGCGCGTTGCTAAAGCAAATATTCCAGTGATTATTAGTGCAATGGATAGCTTACCAGGAAGCTTTGATTCGCTTCATGCAAGTTTAGATAATGCTAGTGTGCTTGAAAAAGCGGGCGTTAAAGTATTATTAACGGTAGGCGGCGATGCAAGCCACAACATTTATCAGCTACGTTTTGATGCTGGTAATGCTGTGTCGTACGGTATGAGCCAAGAAGGTGCGTTAAAAGCGGTTACATCAAACGTTGCTGATGTATTTGGCATTAATGCAGGTAGCCTTGAAGTTGGCAAAGCTGCTGATGTAGTAATATGGAGTAATGACCCGTTTGAGCTAAGCAGCCATGTGAGCAAAATGTTTATTAATGGCGTTGAGGTTTCTACACAATCTCGTCAAGATAAACTGCGTGACCGTTATACGACAGATTCAAAAATGCCACGGGCTTATACTAAGTAATCAGAGTTTAAATAACTTAAATAGTTTTGGTTAATCAAAAAGGTCGCTATCTAATGATAGCGGCCTTTTTTTGTAAAGTTTAGACATAAAAAAGCCGCTTACTTTTACAAGTAAGCGGCTTTTAAATTTAAACTAATATTTATACTAATTTAGCAAGAATATCGTTAAATGTAGTGCTTGGACGCATCGCTTTAAAGGCTGCATCGTCGTTAGGCTGGAAGTAACCGCCTAAATCAACTGCAGGGCCTTGCGCATCGTTAAGTTCACTTACGATTTGCTCTTTATTAGACTCAAGGTCGCTAGCGATTTGAGTAAACTGTGCTTTAAGTTCACTGTCATCATTTTGCTTAGCAAGTTCTTGTGCCCAGAATAAAGATAGGAAGAAATGAGAACCACGGTTATCAATTTCTTTCACTTTACGTGAAGGCGATTTGTTTTCAGCAAGGAACGTACCTGTTGCTTTATCTAGGGTATCAGCAAGTACTTGTGCCTTGTTGTTACCAGCAGTTACGCTTAAGTGCTCAAGTGATGCAGCAAGTGCTAAAAATTCACCTAAAGAATCCCAACGTAAGTGGTTTTCTTTTTCGAATTGTTGAACATGCTTAGGTGCAGAACCACCCGCGCCAGTTTCAAATAAGCCACCACCGTTCATAAGTGGAACAATTGAAAGCATTTTAGCACTCGTACCCAACTCTAAAATTGGGAATAAATCTGTTAGGTAATCACGTAAAACGTTACCTGTTACAGAAATAGTGTCTTTACCTTCTTTAATACGCGCTAGTGAGAACAATGTTGCTTCAAGCGGTGCTAAAATTTGAATATCTAGACCCGCTGTATCGTGATCTGGTAGGTATTTATTTACTTTTTTGATTAGCTCTGCATCATGTGCACGGTTTTCGTCTAACCAGAAAATAGCTGGAACGCCTGTTGCGCGTGCACGGTTTACTGCAAGCTTAACCCAATCTTGAATTGGTGCGTCTTTAACCTGACACATACGCCAGATATCGCCTTGCTCAACACTGTGCTCAAGTAATGTACTACCATTTGCATCAACAACACGGATAGAACCGTCCGCTTTTGCTTCAAATGTTTTGTCGTGTGAACCGTATTCTTCAGCTTTTTGAGCCATAAGGCCAACGTTTGGAACGCTACCCATTGTTGTTGGATCAAACGCGCCATTTTCTTTACAAAAATCGATAGTTGCTTGGTAAACACTTGAGTAACAACGATCAGGAATTACAAAGCTAGTGTCTTGTAATTTACCATCGTTATTCCACATTTGACCGCTTGAACGGATTGCTGCAGGCATAGAAGCATCGATGATCACGTCACTTGGTACGTGTAGGTTTGTAATACCACGGTCAGAATCAACCATAGCAATAGCAGGGCGGCTAGCGTAAACAGCTTGAATGTCCGCTTCAATTTCTTCGCGCTTAGCATCGTCTAATGTTTGAATTTTAGAATATACATCGCCTAAACCATTATTTACATCAACACCTAGCTCTTCAAAAAGCTTACCGTGTTTAGCAAATACATCTTTGTAGAATACTTTTACAGCGTGACCAAAGATAATTGGATCAGATACTTTCATCATTGTCGCTTTCATGTGAAGCGAGAATAAAACACCTTTTTCTTTAGCAGCGTCAATTTCAGCAGCTAAGAAAGCTTGAAGCTTAGAAGCGCTGATGCTTGATGCATCAATAACTTCGCCAGCTAAAAGAGGCGTGCTTTGTTTAAGTACAGAAACGTCGCCGTTAGTTGCAACATGTTCAATACGTACATCAGTGGCTGTATCAACAGTTACTGACTTTTCTGAACCAAAGAAGTCGCCTTCGCTCATGCTTGCAACATAAGACTCTGAATCTTTGCTCCACGCACCCATTGAATGCGGGTTGTTACGTGCATATTCTTTTACAGAACCTGGTGCGCGACGATCAGAGTTACCTTCACGTAGTACTGGGTTTACTGCACTGCCTTTGATTTTGTCGTAAGCAGCTTGAATTGCTTTTTCTTCATCATTTTTAGGTTCAACAGGGTATTCTGGAAGAGCGTAACCTTTTGCTTGAAGCTCTTTAATTACAGCGCGAAGCTGTGGTACAGATGCACTGATGTTTGGTAATTTGATGATGTTTGCTTCTGGTGTTTTAGCAAGCTCGCCAAGTTCAGCAAGTGCATCACCAATGCGTTGTTCTTGTGTTAAATAATCAGGGAAGCTAGCAATTACACGACCTGCTAATGAGATATCGCGAGTTTCAACTTCAACACCGGCCGCATTTGTATATGCTTGGATGATCGGTAGCAACGAGTAAGTTGCTAGTGCCGGAGCTTCGTCCGTTTTTGTATAGATAATTTTTGATGTCATCATCATTCCTAGATAGTAGACCGAAAAGGTCTTATTCAACAATGCAAAGAAAATCATTACTAATGAGTGAGTACATATTATTAAACAAGTTAATGAATACATACGCTCGTAATGAATAGTTTGTTAGGTGTTGGTACTCAGCGTTGCTCTTTTATAAAAGCAGAATAGTCACACCTGACGAACTGGAATTGTATTTATAGCTAAAAAATTAACAAAAATAAATCAGCCTTTAGCCTAGTACATATAAAAGAGGCGACAAGTTGGATTAGTTGCTGCGTTAATACGCAATTTTTAGCACCAAGAGTGTAACAAGCTTAAATAAAAAGGGCTAGAGGTTGAGCATGCCCAATAAGCAGTTAAACAATCAACTCTTAGAACATTGGGGTATATAAAATAAATTCAAGGAAAAGGGTTGAATTTGAATGAAAAGAGGCAATAAATAAGGGAGAAGAGATAAGTTAGTATGCTTAAGGAATTAAGCGAGGATCTTAAAAGGTCACTCGCTTTAGTCGAACAAAACAATAGTCACTCAATAATGTCACCATCTGGGGCAATATTTTTAGCGTGTAGACCTTTAGGTCCTTGTTCTAATTCGAATGTTACATCTTGACCAGCTTTAAGCGTTTTATAACCGTCCATTACAATTGTTGAGTAATGAGCGAAAATATCATTCTCGCAGCCGTCTTCTACGATGAAACCAAAACCTTTAGCGTTGTTGAACCATTTAACTTTACCGCAAGCCATACTTCTACATCCTTCAATAAGTTGACTAATTTAGTTATTCTAAATTGTATTATTTGCTAGACTGACTAAGGTTTAATCAATCTACGTTTGACTGTAGTTTATTTAGCCAACCAGTCAAGTGTTTTGAGTTATTTTTTTAACATTTTATTTATTTTTTATTCAAGTTTGCTTGAGTTACAAAGACAAGACTATATTTAATTATGAGTGGTATGAAAGATTCAGGTGTTATCGATACAGTTCGCGACAGCGAAAAGCAAAAGCTACAGCCGCCGCGAAAATATAAAGTTGTTTTAAATAACGACGACTACACGCCGATGGACTTTGTAATAGAAGTTTTAACGACGTTTTTTAATATGGATAGCGATAGAGCAACCGACGTGATGCTTCAGGTTCATGAAAAAGGTAAGGGTATATGTGGTGTTTACAGCGCCGACGTAGCCCACACCAAAGCTGAACAAGTTAACCGCTACGCGCGTGATAACGAGCATCCACTGCTTTGTAGTTGTGAGCAGGAATAAATACCAATTAGGGTGATCAAACATCCGATTGTTGTGGTATAAATTATTATCTCAGTAAGGGGTTGCCAATGCTAAACAAAGACTTAGAACTCACATTAAATGCCGCGTTTCGTGAAGCGCGCACTCGCCGTCATGAGTTTATGACCGTAGAGCACCTTTTACTTGCGCTGTTAGATAATCCTTCTGCAGGAGAAGCCCTAAACGCGTGTGGTGTTAATATTTCTGGTTTAAAAACCGAATTATTAGAATTTATTGACGAAACAACACCCGTCATTCCAGATTTAGAAGAAGAGCGTGAAACTCAGCCAACACTTGGCTTTCAACGTGTATTACAACGCGCTGTGTTCCATGTGCAATCGTCAGGTAAAAATGAAGTCACTGGCGTGAATGTGCTAGTTGCTATTTTTTCTGAGCAAGAAAGCCAAGCTGTATATTTACTTAAAAAGCATGATGTATCGCGTTTAGACATCGTTAACTTTATTTCGCATGGTATTTCTAAAGCAGATGATGAATTAGGCAACGACAGCGACGATATTCATGATGAAGTGCAAGAAGTTCAAAATGAAGAAGCAAGCAAGCTAGATAGCTTTACAACTAACTTAAACGTTCAAGCTCGTGAAGGTAACATTGACCCACTGATCGGACGCGACAGCGAAGTAGAGCGCACAGTACAAGTATTGTGTCGTCGTAAAAAGAATAACCCATTACTTGTTGGTGAAGCGGGCGTTGGTAAAACAGCAATTGCTGAAGGCTTAGCGTATCGCATTGTTAATAAGCAAGTACCAGAAGTAATTGCAGATGCTGTTGTGTACTCGCTAGATATGGGTGCATTGCTTGCGGGTACTAAATACCGTGGCGACTTTGAAAAGCGCTTTAAAAGCTTACTAAAAGAGCTGCAAGCTGAGCCAGGCTCTATTTTATTTATTGATGAAATACATACCATAATCGGTGCCGGCGCGGCGTCTGGTGGTGTTATGGACGCATCAAACTTGCTTAAACCACTCCTTTCAAGTGGTAAGCTGCGTTGTATGGGTTCAACAACTTACAATGAGTATAAAAATATTTTTGAGAAAGACCGTGCATTAGTACGTCGCTTTCAAAAAATTGATGTACTTGAGCCAAGTGTTGCCGATACTACTAAAATATTAAATGGCTTAAAAGAGCGTTACGAAGAGCATCATGGCATTCGTTACACTCAAAAAGCATTAAAAGCAGCTGCAGAACTCAGTGCTAAATACATTAATGAGCGCCACTTGCCAGATAAAGCAATTGATGTAATTGATGAAGCCGGTGCAAGTCAGCGCCTACAACCTAGCTCTAAACGTAAAAAAACCATTGGCGTGGCTGATATAGAGCTAATTATATCTAAAATGGCACGTATCCCAGCGCAAAGCGTCTCGTCAACAGATAAAGAAACGCTTAAAAACTTAGACCGTAACCTTAAAATGCTCGTGTTTGGGCAGGATCAATCTATTGACGCACTTACATCAGCTATTCGTTTATCTCGCTCTGGTTTATCGAGCGAAGAAAAGCCAGTAGGTTCGTTTTTGTTTGCAGGGCCTACCGGTGTGGGTAAAACAGAAGTAACTAAGCAACTTGCTAAATGTATGGGTGTTGAGTTTATTCGTTTTGATATGTCGGAATATGTAGAACGCCATGCAATTAGCCGATTAATTGGTGCTCCACCAGGGTATGTTGGTTTTGAGCAAGGTGGTTTATTAACAGAAGCAGTTATTAAAAATCCACATGCTGTTGTACTTTTAGATGAGATTGAAAAAGCGCATCCAGACATTTACAACATTTTGCTACAGGTTATGGATCACGGTACGTTGACCGATAATAACGGCCGTAAAGCTGACTTTAGAAATGTAGTGGTTGTAATGACTACCAATGCGGGCGTTCAAGAAACTACGCGTAAGTCGATTGGTTTTACAGAGCAAGATCATACGCACGATGCAATGGGTGCAATTAATAAAGTATTTTCACCAGAATTTAGAAACCGTTTAGATAACATCATTTGGTTTAATCACCTTGAACGTGAAGTTATTTTACTGGTGGTTGATAAGTTTATTGTGGAACTGCAAGCGCAGCTTGATAAAAAATCAGTTAACCTTGAGCTTACGTCTAAAGCACGTGAGTGGTTGGCAGATAAAGGCTACGATAAAGCAATGGGTGCACGTCCAATGGCACGTGTTATTCAAGAAGAGCTTAAAAAGCAATTAGCTAATGAAATACTGTTTGGTGAACTTGTTGATGGCGGTACAGTTAAAGTATCGGTTAAAGACAAGAAGATCCGCTTTGATTACGAGAGCAATTTAACGCCAGCGTAAAACGTTAATTACACAACTAAGTTAAATAAAAATGGCCCGCTAAATAATAGCGGGCCATTTTTTTGCCATTTTTATAGGCAACAAAAAACCCAGTAAAAACTGGGTTTTTTGTTTATTAAATGTAATTGCTAGTCAATGTCTATCAATTACATTTAATAAACGCTTAAAGCTAGTAAAACACTAGCCAAAAACTAAATCTCGTTTACGCACTTACTTAGCGAGCACGGAATACGATACGACCCTTTGATAAATCGTAAGGAGTCATTTCTACCGTTACTTTATCGCCGGTTAAAATACGGATATAGTTTTTGCGCATTTTGCCTGAAATGTGAGCCACAACTACGTGACCATTTTCTAGCTCAACTCGGAACATTGTATTTGGTAAAGTATCAAGGACTGTCCCTTGCATTTCGATTACGTCTTCTTTCGCCATGTTTAGCGTAACACCTCTTTAATAGTTAAACGCTGCAGATTTTGCCCAAAATACACCAATAAGTAAAGGCGCAGGGGCTATATTTGCAAATTAAATAGCCACCCACTCATCATTGAGCTGTTTTTGAGCTGGTAAAAACTGAGTTTTGTACTTCATTTTATCGCATTCATCAATTTGATAGCCTAAGTACACGTATTGCTTATTTTGCTCTTTTGCAAATTTAAGCTGCTCTAATATCATCACAGAGCCTAAACTATAGTGTTCAAAGTCGGGGTCAAAAAAAGTATAAATTGCAGAAATAGAGCTGTTCATACAATCAGTTACGGCAACTGCGGCTAAAGTATCTTGGTGCCATAGTTCAATAAATGTGATTTTGAGCCAACTGCAAAGTAAAAAGCTTTGAAACTGTTCTTTTTCAGGAGGATACATACTTCCATCCTGATGGCGCATCGTTATGTATCTACTATAGAGCGGATAATACTCAGGGCGTTCTTGCATCGAGTATTTCACTTCAAACTGGTTTTTTGCTTTGTTTAGTTTACGTTTTTGCGATTTTGAAGGGATAAAGTCTTGTGCTAATACACGTACAGAATTACATGCACTGCATATTGGGCAGTGTGGACGATATATTTGGTTACCACTGCGACGAAACCCTAAGCCTAATAATGACTCAAATTTGTCTGTGCTGTAGCAACTAGGATCAAGAATAACTAATAGTTGCTCTTGTCTGTTGGGTAAATAACTACAGTCAAACTCTTGGGTTAAACCAACACGTGCAGGAAGTTGCTCATTCATAGATTGCGTCAAGTTCTTGTGGCTCCCACATAATAGGATTAATAATATAGTTATGTGCAGCTTTTAGTTTAGTCAAAAATGTTGAGCGGGGGATTACTTGTGCACCTAAGGTCATTAAATAAGGGTTTTCTAACTGGCAATCAATAAAATGTGCATTATGACGTTTAAGCCAATTTACCAGTGCCCACATAGCAAGCTTTGAGCAATTGGTTTGATGATGAAACATCGATTCACCACAAAAAACACCATTTTGCATAATACCATATAAGCCACCTGCAAGCTCTCCGTTGCTCCACACTTCTAAGCTATGGGCAATGCCAGCATTGTGTGCATTAACATAAGCGTTGAGCATGTCAGAGGTGATCCAAGTGCCATCGGTATCAAGGCGTTGATCGCGACAAGCTTCTATTACCTCCTCAAAGGCATTATTAATGGTTACTTTTACAGGGTGCTTTTTTAAATGTTTACGCAGGCTCTTACTTATATGAAAATCATCCAGTTCAAAAATCCCGCGTTCGCTCGGCGACCACCACATAATAGGCTCATCTTCGCTAAACCAAGGGAATATTCCGCTTTTGTAGGCATTACTTAGGCGAGGTAAACTTAAATCTCCGCCAATTGCTAACAAGCCATCAGGGGATTCTAATGCGTATTCCGGATTGGGGAATGCTATATCGGTTTCACTTAATTGGTATAGCTGATTTCTCATACAGTACTTATTTTATAATTGATCGTAAAAGTGTAACTATATTTTAGACATAAAAAAAGGGCTGAATAATCAGCCCTATTATAATTTATTTAATTGCTTATAAATTATCTAAGAAACGCTCTGCATCAAGGGCAGCCATACAGCCTGTACCCGCTGATGTGATTGCTTGACGGTAAATGTGGTCAGACACATCACCTGCAGCAAAAACGCCCTCTATACTTGTTTGAGTTGCGTTACCATTCAATCCAGACTCTACAACTAAGTAGCCGTCTTTCATTTCTAGTTGACCAACAAACATATCTGTATTTGGCTTATGACCAATAGCAATAAATACACCGGCTAAATCTAGCTCTTGTGTTGCATCAGAGTGTGCATCTTTAATACGAATGCCAGTTACGCCCATTTGGTCGCCTAATACTTCGTCAAGCGTACGGTTGTAATGTAAAACAACGTTACCGTTAGCTGCTTTTTCAGCAAGGCGGTCTGCAAGTATTTTTTCACTACGGAAACTATCACGGCGGTGAATAACATGTACTTCGTCAGCAATGTTAGATAAGTATAGCGCTTCTTCAACCGCTGTATTACCACCACCAACAACCGCTACTTTCTGACCTTTATAGAAAAAGCCATCACATGTAGCACAGGCTGAAACGCCACGGCCTTGGAAATTAGTTTCAGACTCTAAGCCTAAGTATTTAGCAGAAGCACCTGTTGCAATGATTAATGCATCACATGTGTAAGTACCTTGGTCGCCAGTTAGTGTGAAAGGGCGCTTAGATACATCTACTTTATTGATGTGATCGAATATGATTTCAGTTTCAAAGCGCTCAGCGTGCTCTTTCATACGATCCATTAATGCAGGGCCCGTTAAGCCGTGTGCATCACCAGGCCAGTTTTCAACTTCAGTTGTGGTTGTTAATTGACCACCTTGTTGAATGCCTGTAATTAAAACAGGGTTTAAATTTGCACGTGCGGCATATACTGCTGCAGTATAACCAGCTGGGCCAGAGCCTAAAATTAGTAGCTTACAATGTTTTGCTTCAGTCATTATTTTTTCCTAAACGTTTAATACGGTCTTTAATGCGCTCGATTCTAAGAAAAACAAGGCAGATGTAAACAAAATCCGCGATTATTTTTTTTCTCAAATCGAAAGGCTGTGCAGTATTGTGTACTAGAGCTCTATGCTTTTACAGTTAATATGTCAAAGTAGCTCAAAAAACAGACTAACAGGCAATAAAACAGCGTTAATTCATGACCCCCTTGATTTTTTTTGTTATGTTTTACCTAATTTTATTTGTCACTGATAGATTATGTGACCTAAGTGAATAGGCAACTATGTTATTTTGGCAGGAAAAACCCGCATTCGGGTTGACTTCAAAAGACGTTAACGTCTTAACCAATGCGCAAGATTACCGAACGCAATTGCTACGTTTGATAGCTAACGCAAAAAAACGAATTTACATTACGGCATTGTATTTACAGGATGACGAAGCAGGTCGCGAAATTTTAGAAGCGCTGCATCGTGTGTCATTGGCAAACCCGGCACTTGAGATAAAAGTGCTGGTGGATTTTCATCGCGCGCAACGTGGATTAATTGGCGCTGATAAATCAGACGGTAACGCAAGTTTATACTGTGACGATTTAGAAAAGTTTAAATCGAACGTACAAGTTTATGGCGTACCTGTAAAAGCTAAAGAATTGTTTGGCGTATTGCATTTAAAAGGTTTTGTAATTGACGACACCTTACTTTACAGCGGCGCAAGTTTAAATAACGTTTACTTGCAGCATAACGAACGCTACAGACTCGATCGCTACTTTTTAATAACGCAGAACGAACTGTGTGACTCAGTGGTTGATTTTATTGAGACAAAGCTACTTTCATCAGTGGCTGTGCCACGTATAGACACGCGACCGCTTAAGCGTTTGCACGACTTTAAGCTTGATCAAAAGCAATTAATGCGTGATTTAAAAGTCGCAAGTTATAACGCAGCAGAGCAGCTAAATACGCAAGCATTAGGTATTCGCTTGTTTTTAGGACTCGGGCGTCGTAATAACGAGTTAAATCGTTTAATAAAAGCGTTATTTGATACAACAGAGCAAGAGCTTGTGTTGTATACGCCATACTTTAATTTTCCGGCACCGCTTATGCGATCACTGCGCCGATTATTAAAGCAAGGCAAGCAAGTGACTATTGTTGTAGGCGATAAAACAGCAAATGATTTTTATTTACCGCCAAGCGAGCCGTTTAGTAAAATAGGGGCATTACCTTATTTATACGAAACTATTTTGCATAAATTTGTAAAAACGCAAAAGCGCCATATCGATAACGGTAATTTAAATGTGTATCTGTGGAAAGATGAAAGCAATTCGTTTCATTTAAAAGGTATTTGTTCAGATAGAACAAAACATTTACTGAGCGGGCATAACTTAAATCCGCGTGCATGGGGTCTTGATATCGAAAACGGTATTTTAATAGAAGATCCAGAGCAAACAATTATGGATGCTATTGATAACGAAAAGCAGGAAATTTTACAACACTGCCGACGTTTAACAGGCCCAGATGATTTAGAAACGATGGATGATTACCCGCAGCCAGTTAAAAAACTACTTGGCCAAGCTAAGCGCGTAAAAGTAGATTTTATAATTAAGCGTTTTATCTAAATAAGTTTATATAAATCTGAAATTTAAATACAAAAAAAGCAGCTAATTAGCTGCTTTATTTATGGGTTGTAGTTAGGTAGCTACATTACTTAATACCAACCTAACTACAAAACGCTAAATTATGCGTTTTCTACCGCTGTGCGTGGGTCAACATATTCCATGTTGAACGCTTCTGCTACTTCTTTGTAAGTTACTTGGCCTTTAATTACGTTTAAGCCTTTTAAGAAGTGAGCGTCATCTAGTAACGCCTTTTTATAACCTTTGTTTGCAAGGTTAATGATGAAAGGCAATGTTGCATTGTTAAGTGCAAACGTAGATGTACGTGGAACAGCACCTGGCATGTTAGCAACACAGTAGTGAACAACTTCATCAACGATGAAAGTAGGATCAGCATGCGTAGTTGCTTTAGAAGTAGCAATACAGCCACCTTGGTCTATTGCAACGTCAACAATTGCAGAACCAGGCTTCATTGCTTTAATGTGCGCAGCAGTTACTAGTTTAGGTGCAGCTGCACCTGGAATTAGTACGCCACCAATTACTAAATCAGCTTCTAGTACGTGTTTTTCTAGTGCATCAGCAGTTGAGTAAATAGCTTTTACTTTATTACCAAATTGCGCGTCTAGTGCACGTAATACATCGATGTTACGATCAAGAACTACAACTTCAGCACCAAGGCCAACAGCCATTTGAGCTGCGCTACGACCAACCATGCCGCCGCCAATTACAACAACTTTAGCAGCTTCAACGCCTGGTACGCCACCTAGTAGCATGCCACGACCGTGGTTAGATTTTTCTAGCGCTTGTGCACCAGCTTGAATAGACATACGGCCAGCAACTTCGCTCATAGGAGCAAGAAGCGGTAAACCACCGCGTGAGTCAGTTACAGTTTCGTATGCAATACAAATAGCTTTGCTTTTTACAAGGTCTTCAGTTTGTGGAAGATCAGGTGCAAGGTGTAAGTAAGTGAAAAGAATTTGGTCTTCACGTAGCATTGCACGTTCAACAGCTTGCGGCTCTTTTACTTTTACAATCATGTCTGCTTTAGCAAAAACATCAGCAGCAGTTGCTAAAATTTCAGCACCCGCTTGTGTGTAATCTTCGTTAGTAAAACCAATGCCCATGCCTGCATCAGTTTCTACAATCACTTGGTGACCGTGGTTTACTAATTCACGAACACTTGCAGGAACCATACCTACACGGTATTCATGGTTTTTAATTTCTTTAGGAACACCAATAATCATATCATTTGCCTTATTAAGAACGGATTAACATTTTCCACTATTATATTCGTCATAAGCCCGTTTGTCTCACCTTTTTTAAACTCAAATCTAGTGTTATCATCTATATAACAAAAATAAACAGCATAAAAAACTAGTTGGTACTATGCATCAATTATTAGATAGAATTGACCGTAAAATTTTAATGGAATTACAACACGATGGACGCTTGTCGAATGTAGAACTGGCCAGACGAGTTGGCCTAAGCGCCACGCCCTGCTTGGAGCGAGTAAAAAAGCTAGAACGGGAAGGTTACATACTTGGCTATAAAGCGGTGGTCGATCCCGCTAAACTTGGGCAAGGTTTATCTGTGTATGTAGAAGTAACGATTACTAAAACATCTCCCGACGTATTTGATGAGTTTAGTGCTGCGGTTAAAAAGCACGAAGAAATTATCGAATGTCATTTAGTATCGGGTAATTTTGATTTTTTACTTAAAACGCGCGTAAATGATATGTCAGAATACCGTGGCGTATTAGGCGACATACTATTGAAACTGCCAAATGTAAGTGAAAGCCGAACTTATGTAGTAATGGAAGAAGTAAAAGGTGAAGAAGGCGTAATTATTCGCCCTTATATTACTTAAGGTTATTTATATAAGCTCAAATTATAAAAACTTGTTCATAATCAGGCCATCAAGGTTAAGATAAAGTGCAACAAATTGCATTTCCTGCTAAGGTATTTCACTGCTAAGTAAGTGTGAATAAAAATAGAATAATAAAGAGGGATAGGGAACTATGCGCCTAAATGGTGTGCAAAGACTATTAGAAACAGGGCTGATTATCAGTACCTTTATGGCAATATTTATTTTATGTGCCTTGATCAGCTTTGATCCAGCAGATGCTGCATGGTCGCAAACTAGTTTTAGCGAAGTAAGCAACATCACAGGAGCAGCCGGTGCATGGATAGCCGACATTTTATTACTCACCTTTGGTTGGTTGGCTTACTTAGTGCCTGCGGCCATTCAGCTATTTGGCTACTTGCTATTTAAACAACCTCACCGCATTTTACAGCTTGATTACACTACCTTAGCGCTGCGTGTTATTGGTTTTGCTTTATTTATTACCTCAGCTACCGCCATTAGTAGTATTAATTTCGACGATATTTATAACTTTTCATCGGGTGGAGTAGTGGGCGATGTTATTGCATCAGCCATGATGCCTGCGTTTAACTTTACCGGTACATCTATATTATTGCTGTGTTTCTTTTTTGCAGGGCTTACCTTATTGACGGGAGTATCGTGGGTTGATTTTGTAGATTACCTTGGCGATTTAATGGTTAGGCTTTATCGCTATGTTGTATCGTATGCAAAAGGCTGGATGCACCGAGAACACACTGCAGGTAAAGTAAATAATAACGATGAAGCAGACGCCCATTTTGAAGACGATATAAAAGAGCAAATAGAGCTGCCTACATCAGCTAAAAAAGCAGATAAACAAAAAGCAATAGATAAGCCTCAAACACCATTTAGTGAACCACAAATTAGTGATGACTTTATGCCGTTTGATGAACTTGACGATATACTCGATCAAGAAATTGGCTTTAGCGCCATAGACGACGAGCCAATGGATACAGAAGCTGCATTAAATGCGCTGGACCAAAGCCCCGTAATAGAGCCTGAAAAACCAGTGACTACGGTTGTATCGCCAGCTAGGCCAATGCCTAAACCAAAACCTGCATATCAACCGCCGCCAACGGCTAAAGAAAAATTTGAGCAATTATTAACACAAGAGCCACCTCCGGGGCCGTTACCGTCGCTTGATTTACTCGACAGACCGGATAAAGCTAAAAACCCAATTTCGCAAGAAGAGCTTGATAGCGTATCGCGCCTTGTAGAGACAAAACTTCTCGACTTTAACGTACAAGCAACCGTAGTAGCGGTATACCCAGGCCCCGTTGTTACGCGTTTTGAGCTAGATTTAGCGCCAGGTATTAAAGTGTCTAAAATTACGGGCTTAGCTAAAGATTTAGCCCGTTCGCTTTCGGCAATTAGTGTACGTGTTGTAGAAGTTATCCCAGGTAAAACCTATGTTGGTATTGAGCTTCCAAATAAACACCGTGAAATAGTTCGTTTATCAGAAGTAATAAACGCCCCTAAATTTGAGCAAAATCCGTCGCCTCTTACCATGGTGCTTGGTAAAGACATTGCTGGTCAGCCGGTATGTGCTGACTTAGGTAAAATGCCACATTTATTGGTAGCCGGTACAACTGGT
This sequence comes from Pseudoalteromonas sp. 5Ae-yellow, assembly GCF_014077565.1. Lineage (NCBI taxonomy): Bacteria > Pseudomonadati > Pseudomonadota > Gammaproteobacteria > Alteromonadales > Pseudoalteromonadaceae > Pseudoalteromonas > Pseudoalteromonas sp. 5Ae-yellow. The sequence goes on along the minus strand of NZ_JACGWD010000047.1, from coordinate 8,174 downwards.
TCAGGTAAATCAGTGGGCGTTAATGTCATGATAGTAAGCTTGCTGTACAAATCGGGTCCTGACGATGTACGTATGATCATGATTGACCCTAAAATGCTTGAGCTTTCAGTATACGAAGGCATTCCGCATTTATTGTGTGAAGTAGTTACCGATATGAAAGAAGCTGCTAACGCACTGCGTTGGTGTGTAGGCGAAATGGAACGTCGTTATAAATTAATGTCAGCATTGGGTGTGCGTAACTTAAAAGGTTACAACCAAAAAGTGCTTGAAGCCAATGAAGCGGGTTACCCAATTCTTGATCCATTATTTAAAGACACCGATGGCATGAAAGAAGGCCCCGACGAGCTTGGTAAATTACCAAGTATTGTTGTAGTAATAGACGAATTTGCCGACATGATGATGATTGTAGGTAAGAAAGTAGAAGAACTTATTGCACGTATTGCTCAAAAAGCACGTGCGGCAGGGATTCACTTAGTGCTTGCTACGCAGCGCCCGTCAGTTGATGTAATTACCGGCTTAATTAAAGCTAATATTCCAACACGTATGGCGTTTCAGGTATCGAGCAAAATAGATTCACGGACAATACTTGACCAACAAGGTGCAGAAAACTTACTAGGTATGGGCGACATGCTTTATTTACCGCCAGGCACTAGCGTACCAGAGCGTGTGCATGGCGCGTTTGTAGACGACCATGAAGTACACGCCGTAGTAAACGATTGGAAAGCACGTGCTAAACCAAATTACATTGACGAAATACTCAATGGCGATGCCACTGAAGATATTTTATTACCGGGTGAAGCTAGCGAAAATGCAGATGAAGAATCTGATCCTTTATACGACGAAGCTGTGTCGTTTGTAATTGAAACCGGCAAAGTATCTGTATCGTCAGTGCAACGTAAATTACGTGTTGGCTACAACCGCGCAGCACGTTTAGTAGAACAAATGGAAACATCGGGTATCGTGAGTTCACCAGGTCATAACGGTGCTCGCGATGTATTAGTACCTAATGGAGCAAATTCATGAAAAAAGTTAACGCCTTATTATTAGTGTTAGGCAGCGTACTTGCCGCACCAAGCTTTGCAGACGACAGCCAAGCATTACAAGACAGACTTGCCACTTTAAAAAGCTTTAAAGCGCAGTTTGCACAACAAGTAACAGACAAAGAAGGCCAAGCAGTTATGCAAGGTGAGGGCACAATAGCGCTTCAACAGCCTATGATGATTCGCTGGCAGCAAACTAATCCGGACGATACGTTATTTGTATCAAACGGTGATAAAACCTATTACTTCGACAGCTTTGCTGAGCAAGTAACGATTATGAAAACCAGCAGCCTAATCGACTCAACACCATTTGTGCTACTGACATCAAAAGACCCAGCACAGTGGGAAAAATACAGCGTACTTGCAACAAGTACAGGCTTTAGCGTAACGCCAAATAAAGGCGTAGAAAGCCAAGTAGAACAACTTGATATAGCATTTGCGGGTAACGAGCAAGGGCTTGCTAAACTAGTGGTTACCGACAACTCAGGGCAGCTATCGTCATTTACGTTTAACAATGCCCAAGTTAATACACCGCTTGATCAAAGCACTTTTGAATTTACGCCTCCTGAAGGTGTTGAAATAGACGATCAGAGTAACGGTGAGTAATTTAGGTTTTAATTTTGGGCCCGATGTACGCCCACTTGCTGCGCGTATGCGCCCTACAACGCTTGATGAATACATTGGTCAGCAGCACTTATTAAGCGCTGATAAACCACTGCATCAAGCAATTGTCGCGGGGCGATGCCATAGTTTAATTTTATGGGGCCCGCCTGGTGTAGGTAAAACCACACTTGCGCAAATAATTGCCAACCATGCTGATGCTTCGCTTATTCAAATGTCGGCGGTAACTGCAGGCGTAAAAGATATACGAGACAGCGTAACGCAAGCGCGGGACAACCTAGAAAGCCGTGGCCAACGCACCCTTATGTTTGTTGACGAAGTTCATCGCTTTAATAAATCCCAACAAGATGCCTTTTTACCGCACATAGAAGACGGCACCTTTATATTTGTAGGTGCAACCACAGAAAACCCATCGTTTGCCCTTAACAACGCTATATTGTCGCGTGCACGCGTGTATGTTTTAAAATCGCTTGCCGATACCGACTTATACACCGTAATAGAACGCGCACTTAAACAAGACGAGCAGCTAAGCCAAAAACACATCACTATTGCCGAGAATGCTAAAAAGGCACTATGCCAAGCAAGTGGCGGCGATGCGCGTAAAGTACTTAATTTACTTGAACAAGCAGTTGATTTAACGTCCGAGCAAAACGGTCAATACAACGTTGATGAGCACGTACTTAGCCAAGTATTACCTACACATTTGGCCAAATACGATAAAGGCGGCGATGAGTTTTATGATTTAATATCGGCCTTTCACAAATCAGTACGTGGTAGCTCACCCGATGGTGCGCTGTATTGGTATTGCCGAATTTTAGCCGGTGGCGGCGACCCTTTGTATGTGGCAAGGCGTTTACTTGCCATAGCTACAGAAGACATTGGTAACGCCGATCCGCGTGCGATGGAAGTGGCTTTAAACGCGTGGGATATATTTCAACGTGTTGGCCCAAGTGAGGGCGAACGTGCAATAGCACAAGCCACACTGTATTTAGCCAGCGCACCTAAAAGTAATGCGGTGTATATGGCGTTTAATCAAGCCAAAGCAGATGCCAAAAACGAGCCAAGTTACCCAGTACCAGAGCATTTACGCAATGCGCCAACCAACTTAATGAAAGACTTAGGGTATGGCGCTGAGTATCGTTATGCGCATAACGAAGAAGGCGCATTTGCCGCAGGTGAAAAATATTTACCACCAGAAATGGACGGCAAAGAATATTACTTACCGAGCGAGCGCGGACTTGAGCAAAAAATAAAACAAAAACTCGATTACCTAAAAGAGCGCGATGCGCAAAGCCCACTTAGACGATACGAAAATGATTAAACTTTATATGATGATCGCCCTTGGCGGAGCCTCAGGTGCGTGTTTACGGTTTTTTATTAGCGAAAGCATGCTAAAACTCCTCGGTAGGGGATTCCCTTTTGGCACGTTGACGGTTAATATTCTGGGTTCATTGTTAATGGGCATTTTGTACGGTTTGATAGATAAAGAAATTATCACCGCAAGCCCCGCCAAAACCCTTATCGGTATTGGCTTTTTAGGTGCATTAACCACCTTTTCAACATTCTCAATGGACTCGTTGTTGTTATTACAACAAGGTCACTTTATTAAAATGGCCCTCAATATCATCTTAAACGTGATGGTGTGTATTTTTATGGCTTGGCTGGGCCTTCAGCTAGTAATGCAAAAAGGTTAAAAAACTAACATGTTAGATTCTAAATTTTTACGTCAAGACATCGAACAAACTGCAGCACGTTTAGCGGCTCGCGGTTACGAACTCGATGTAGCGACGGTAACGGCACTTGAAGAAAAACGCAAAACATTACAAGTAAAAACGCAAGAACTTCAAAGTCAACGTAATGCAAGCGCAAAAGCAATTGGTCAAGCCAAAGCTAAAGGCGAAGACGCACAGCCATTACTTGATGCAGTGGCTAACTTAGGCAGTGAGCTAGACGCCGCTAAAACTGAGCAAGATGAAGTATTAGCCGCAATTAACGACATTGCGTTAGCAATTCCAAACTTGCCAGACGAGTCAGTTCCTGCAGGTAAAGACGAAGACGACAACGTTGAAATTTTAACGTGGGGCACACCTAAAAAGTTTGATTTTGAAGTTAAAGACCACGTAGATGTAGGCCAAGACCTAAACGGTTTAGACTTTGAAATGGGCGTTAAAATTAGTGGTGCACGCTTTACCGTAATGCGCGGCCAAGTTGCGCGTATGCACCGTGCACTAACGCAATTTATGCTAGATACACACGCTGATAAAAACGGCTACACAGAAATGTATGTACCGTACCTAGTAAATAGCGCAAGCCTTTATGGCACCAGCCAATTACCTAAATTTGCAGGCGATTTATTCCACACATTAGGCCTTGTAAATGACGACGGCGAACAACAAGCCGGCTTTAGCTTAATTCCAACAGCTGAAGTACCGCTTACAAATAGCGCCCGCGACGAAATTTACGATGAAAGCGATTTACCAATTCGCTTAGTTGCCCACACTCCGTGTTTTAGAAGTGAAGCAGGCAGCTATGGCCGCGATACACGTGGCTTAATTCGTCAGCACCAGTTTGATAAAGTTGAACTTGTACAACTTGTAAAACCAGAAGACTCAATGGCAACGCTTGAAGAGTTAACAGGTCACGCAGAGCAAATACTACAAGCGCTTGAGCTTCCGTACCGTAAAGTAATTTTATGTATGGGCGACATGGGCTTTGGCTCAGCTAAAACATACGATTTAGAAGTATGGTTACCTGCGCAAGACACATACCGCGAAATTTCATCATGTTCAAACATGGCTGACTTTCAGGCGCGTAGAATGCAAGCACGTTTTCGCCGTGAAGGTGTTAAAAAGCCAGAGTTACTACATACACTAAATGGTTCAGGCTTAGCCGTTGGCCGTACACTAGTAGCCATACTAGAAAACTACCAACAAGCCGATGGTTCAGTTGTAGTACCAGAAGTTTTACGCCCATACATGGGTGGACTAGAAGTAATTGGTAAACAATAAAAATCAACTTTAAGTTAAGCACGCTTTAAGCTTGTAAATCTTAAGACGAAAGCCGCTGTTTGTAATAAACAGCGGCTTTTTTGTTTTAGGTTAAAAGTAAAAAGGTTCAGCTAATATGTAGGACGTGCTTTAGTACTTTATAGTTCTTAGCCAAAAATATGCGCCTGTCCTTTTATCTGTTACGGGGTCAAGTGAATGAGCAATGGCAACTGTATTGCCTTGTTCATAATATAGAAAAGCTGCAAAACACGATGCATTAAGAAGGGTAAGCCCTCTTACTCTAAATAAAAGCCACTCAAACACGCGTAATCCCTTCCAAAACGCCAATTAAAACAATATCAAACACTTCTATATTCTGCGTGAAAATACAGTAATCAATTGAACCAAAATAGGAACTCAGCTATGGTTTGTTTATCAATAAAAACAAATTTAAAAACGAGTTAATCTACAGGCTCGTTAAATGCTCGTGTTACTTGAACAAAGGAATGTGTAATGGAAGTTGAAATATTTAATTGCAATAACATTGATAATGGTAGCGTTTCGATCTCAGAAGGCTTTCTTAATATTAAATACGCAATAAACGGTACAGGAAAAAGCACAATATCAAAGGCAATCCTAAAATCCGTTAGCTCAAGAGTTAGTGGAAATAACGAATTATTAGAACTCAAACCCTTCAAAGCCATCAGTGATGAGGATGTTATACCCGCTGTTAATGGTTGCGAGGCGATTAGTAGTGTCAGAGTGTTTGACGAATCTTATATAAACGATTTCACCTACCAGCCAGATGAATTACTCAAAGGAAGCTTTGATATTCTCATTAGAGATGAGAACTATGATTCAGTAATGGCCGAAATCGAAGTCCTCGTATCTCAAATCAAAAGTCATTTCAACGACGACCAAGATATTGAGGCTCTAATAGGCGACTTTAATGAGCTAAGTAGTAGTTTTGGTAAGCCAATTAAAAAAGGTGTACACGGGTCTAGCGTAATAGCGAAAGCCCTCAAAGGAGGGAATAAGGTCACAAATATCCCTGAAGGACTTGAGGCGTATCAGGAATTCATTCAAGGAGGAAACAATGTCAAATGGGTTAAGTGGCAGTTAGATGGCGGGCAATTTATTGAAGAGACAGACAGTTGCCCCTACTGCGTTAGCGATGTGAAAGAAGCAAAAGAAACAATAAAGCGCGTTAGTGAAGTATATGATTCAAAGTCCATTCAGAACCTTAATAAGCTTGTTCAAATATTCCAGCGTCTAGAAAAGTATTTTTCAACTCAGTCAAAAGAAATAATAAGTGAGTTTGTTTCTAGCGTGGATGGGTACACTGAGGAGCAAGTTGGATACCTTCTTGAGGTAAAAGACCAAATAGATAGGCTAAATGAGAGATTTAAGCAACTTAAAAATATCGGTTTCTTTACGTTCAAAGATGTAGATAAGGTAATAGATGAGCTACGTAAATACACTATAGATTCGAATTTATATAGCCACCTGCAATCAGAAGAATCATTAGATAAAATAACGAAGGTCAATGGCTCAATAGATGAGCTAATTGATAAGGCTGGACAGCTTCAGGGACGCATAGCGGTACAAAATAGATATATAGAGCGTGTAGTCCAAGATAACAAAACTAACATTAATACGTTTCTTCGTAATGCAGGTTATAAATATACGGTAGATCTTATCGAGGACGATACCGGAAAACATAGACTTAAGTTGATTCACTCTGACTTAGACTCAGAAGAAGTGCTTGGCGTTAGAAATGTTCTTAGTTATGGCGAGCGAAATGCTTTCGCATTGGTGTTGTTTATGTTTGATGCTCTTAAGGCATCTCCCGACTTAATTGTTTTGGATGATCCTATTTCCTCCTTTGATAAGAACAAAAAATACGCAATCATTGAGATGCTTTTTCGAAAGGAGAGATCTTTTAGGGGGGAAACAGTTTTACTTCTTAGTCATGATTTTGAGCCTATTGTGGATATGCTATATCACCATAGCGATCGATTCGAAAAACCACATGCCTCTTTTCTTCAGAATAATAATGGACAACTCTCAGAGGTAAAAATTGAAAAAAGTGATGTTATGACCTTTGTGGACATTAACTCATTAAATATCACGAGTGACGCAAGCTTGGTCGCAAAGCTGGTATACCTCCGTCGCAACTATGAAATACTTAATTCGAAGGGGGTGGCGTACCAGTTAGTTTCAAATATACTTCATAGAAGACAAGTGCCATTGACATATGGAGATGGTATAGAGCGTGAAATGACTCCTGACGAAATCAGTGAAGCAGAGACCGAAATTAAGGTTCATGTTTCTGATTTTGATTACTCAGATGCCATTCAATTAATTCTGAATAACACTGCAATGATTGAGCTTTATCAATCATGCGAGAATAGTTATGAGAAATTACATATCTATAGAATTATATCTGAGGATGCTGATCATGCTGATGTAATCCTGAAATTTATTAATCAAGTGTTTCACATTGAAAATGACTACATTTATCAATTGAATCCTGCTAAATACCAAACCGTGCCACAATACGTTATTGATGAGTGTGATCAATATGTCGCTACACTGTAAGAATGTATCTAACAAATCAAATCACGCGGACTTGGTGAAGTTTGAGGCGTTGTTAGCAGTTTAACTAGCATCAGAGTAATTTACCTATGAATATAGAGTCAGAATTTAAAGATAGCCCTGAGCAGTTAGAACCATGGCTTACTGTTATAGGTATGCTAACAGTGCTTTGGTCACCTGTAGAAAGGTATATTGACCAGTGTGTAAGCCTTTTGCATGAGGACAAAAATGTAAAAAATAAATATTTATCTTTAAATAGAAAACTCACATTTATCTTCAATAATCATTCTCGTATTGATCTTAGTGAGGCGGATATTATGGACTTAATCAACCTTACTAAAAATACCGTTCAAATTAGAGATGTTTGCGTGCATGGAGTTATTGAATCCTATGATTCAGAAGAAATTACTATTGGTAAAGTTCAGGGTAAAGAGTCAAAACATACTGTAGAAATGTTTACAATTACACACGAACGGCTTAATTATTATGCAAACAATTTGATGCACTTGAATAAAAAATGGAAAACAGTTGTTACAATGACCCACTAAAATAAAAACTGCTAACAAGACCGTTAAACAAAGGACGAAGGTACTCCTTGTCGCAAATTTTAGCTTGCTACATTGTGCCGTTTACGGCTAGCATTATGAACAAATTGTTCAAACAGGAATTTTGATATTTTTAGCAATAACTAAAGAGATCAAAATTTGGCTTCGTACATCAGAACTTAAATTAATACAAATAACAAGACACCCATCCTAATTATTACGAAAAAGCCAACGCCAGATTAATTTGCAATTGGAGGGTAGTGTTTAGAAATCTGTGTCATTTCAGTATTATTAAGAAAACAGGAGTGACACATGACTCAATCTTTCGACTTCAACAAAGCATTAGCTGAACTTCAAGCTGGTAAAGGCCTTACTGGCGAAGA
>NZ_JACGWD010000025.1:0-48229 GCF_014077565.1 Pseudoalteromonas sp. 5Ae-yellow | reverse complement strand
TGCGAGAACGAGTGAAACGTTATATTCTTCCAGAAAAAAGAAAACGGCCCAAAAGTAGGACCGTTCGAATTTCAAAAACTCGGTACACCATTAAGTCAAAGCATGCTTAACTGAATGGTGTTAGCTCTTGGGCGGCTTTTAATAAAAACACAGGTGTTTCTATTTTAGGTTAACATGTAAAACAATCCCTTCTTCCTACTCCATTTTATTAAATCCAATAAAGGACATATGTCCTTAATATTAGAATTTTGCATCTAAATAGTGATAAAAACACGTGATTTTGTAGTTAAATGTTGCAAAAAAGTTTCTAATTATGTCTATATTTATGCAGTAAAATTGTCACACAATGGTATAATCTTAATCGTTCGTTCAGCCTTATAACATCGTTTTTGTACTCTCGGTAATAAGGTCCGCGCGCATGACGCAAGTCGCGAAAAATTGAACGAGCCCGCAATGAATACATTGCGCAACACAAAAAACCGTTGAACAAGAGTGCACAAAAAAGGTTAATACCCGACATGAAATCATTAAAGAAATCTGCAATAGCGACAATTATTAACGCTGCACTACTATCTGCTGCTGGCACATCTATTTCAGCATTCGCCGCTGAAGAAGAAACGGCTAAAAAAAGCAATCAACTAGAAGTTATTCAAGTTACCGCCCGTAAACGCGTAGAAAATGCACAAGAAGTACCAGTAGCAGTATCTGCACTACAAGGTGATAACCTTGATGCGTATAGCTCAGCTGGTATGGATATTCGTTTTTTAAATGCGAAAATTCCAAGTTTATCTATTGAGTCTTCATTTGGTCGTTCATTCCCACGCTTTTACGTTCGTGGTTTAGGTAATACCGATTTCGATTTGAATGCATCACAACCAGTATCACTTGTTGTTGATGAAGTAGTTCAAGAAAATGCAATTTTAAAAGGCTTCCCAGTATTTGATGTTGAACGCGTAGAAGTATTACGTGGACCACAGGGAACTTTATTTGGACGTAACACGCCAGCTGGCCTTGTTAAGTTTGATACTGTTAAACCAAGCCAAGAATTTGATGGTTATGGCTCTGTTTCATACGGTAGCCGTGGCGCTGTAGACACAAGTGGTGCTGTAGGTGGTGCTTTAACTGACCGTTTATCTGCTCGTGTTTCATTATTATGGCAAGATAAAGACGATTACATTGATAACCAAGCGCCAGGCTTTGAAGCTAAAGACGAGCAAGGTGGTTACACTGAAAAAGCGGCACGTGTTCAGTTTTTATATGAAGGCGATGATTTTACTGCTTTATTAAACTATCACACACGTGACTTAGATGGCTCACCAATTGCCTTTCGTGCGAATGTAATTAAAACGGGTACTAATGAGCTAGTAGATAACTACGAAAGTGATGTTGTTTATCAAGATGCGGCATCTCGCTCTACTCAACAAGTAGAATCTGAAGGCGCGAGCTTAAAGCTTGAGTGGGAACTTAAAAACCACACAATCACTTCAATTTCTGCATGGGAAAGCGCTGAAATATACTCGCGTGCTGATATTGACGGCGGTTACGGCGGCTTCTCAATAGATGGAGTTCCAGTTGCTATGGGACCAGGTTCTATTCCATTTTCTAATGAAAGTGCTGATGGCATTCCAGAGCACGATCAGTTAACGCAAGAGCTACGTTTATCTAGTAACTTTGATGGTGATTTAAATTATCAAGTAGGTGTATTTTACTTTGATGAAGAGCTAACGATTGAAAACTTCAGCTACGATACATTCTCAACACCTAATGCTGGTGCTTTAAATGGTTATGTTCGCCAACAACAAGACACAACTGCATGGGCTATATTTGGTTCTGTAGATTATACTTTTTCAGATGATTTAAAAGTAACAGCGGGCCTTCGTTACTCTGATGATGATAAAGATTTTGTAGCTGATCGTACACTTAGCCCAATTGGTGGCGGTGCATTACTTGTAGAGCGTGATGTTAGTGACGACCATGTTAGCTGGGATTTATCTGCAAACTATAAAGTAAACGACGATGTTAACTGGTACGGCCGTGTAGCAAACAGCTTCCGCGCACCTAGTTTACAAGGTCGTATTTTATTTGGTGATGACGTTACAACAGCTGAGTCAGAAACGGTAACATCGTACGAGACAGGTATTAAATCAGACGTGCTAGACGGCCAAGGCCGTGTAAATGCTACTGTGTTTTACTACACGATGGACGACCAACAGCTTACTGCTGTAGGCGGTGGTGCTAACTTTAACCGTTTAGTTAATGCTGATAAAACGACTGGCTATGGTTTTGAGTTAGATACGCAGTGGGTATTAAGCGATGAGTTTAATGCAACGTTTAACTTAAGCTACAATAAAACAGAAATTAAAGATAACGATTTAGCTGTCGCTGTTTGTGCTCAATGTACTGTAACTGACCCAATTAATGGTTCTGGTCTTGCTGTACTTGATGGTAATAGCTTACCGCATGCTCCTGAGTGGATCTCTAACTTTACGCTTCGCTACACTAAAGAACTTGCCGATGGTAACTTCTTCGCAAGCGGTGATATTTCTTATCGCAGTAAAATCAATATGTTCCTTTACGAATCAGTAGAGTTTGAAGGTAAAGAGCTTATTGAAACAGGTCTTCGTACAGGCTACACATGGTCTGAAGGCGATTACGAATACGAAGTTGCTGCTTTTGTCCGTAACTTATTTGACGAACAACAAGTTATTGGCGCTGTAGATTTCAATAACAATACAGGTATTGTTAACGAAGAGCGTTATGTTGGTGCTGAATTTAAAGTTAACTTCTTCTAGAGATAACCTTAAATTATATTAATTTTTAAAAGCCTGCCTTGTGCAGGCTTTTATGTTTTTATAAAGCTGGTAAAGTAGCGTTAATTAATTTAAAGAGATAAAAAGATGGCTGGATTTTGGAATTACCGTGTAATTTTTTGTGAAGCAACGAAAGACGAAGCAGCGCAATATCAAATACATGAAGTAGAATATAACCTAAATGGTAAAGTAACTAACTGGTCAGAAACTGGCGCAGCCCCTTTTGGAACAACCTTAGATGAGTTGAAAGATGACTCCGAGCGTTTAAAAACTGCATTTGATAAACCAGTACTTAAAGTTGTACGTAAAACGCGTGGCTACGAGCTTGTTGATGTTGAAACGGGTGAGGAAGCAACGGGTGAGCCGCCAGCAGGCTTAACGCAATAACTGCATTTATATAAAAGGTGCTTAAGGCGCCTTTTTTTATTGTCAAAATTTAGCTCAAGTTAAATAAGGAATGAGGATGACTTTAAAAGCAATATTATTTGATATGGATGGCACATTAGTTGATTCAGAAAGCATGCACTTTGTATGCTGGAGTAAATTACTTAAACCCTACGGCGTTAGTTATTTAGAAAATGATTTTTGTCAGCGCTTTTCGGGACGGCCCACTTTAGAAGCCGCAATCGAAATTAAGCAAGAGCATAACTTATCGGTAAGTGCACAGTTTTTAGCAGATGAAAAATACCGTTTATTTGGTGAATATGTAGTAACACATTTACCGCCACTGATGCCATTTACAGAGCAAACATTGAAAGCTGTAAAAGCGAGTGGCTTAAAAATGGCGCTAGTAACAGGCAGTGCTAAAAGTGAAGCTATGCCAATACTGAAAGGCTTAGGGTTTTATGAGCTGTTTGATACGGTGGTTACAAAAGATGATGTAACTAATCCTAAACCTGCAGGGGACCCATATTTACTGGCACTTGAGCAGATAAATATACAGGCAGGCAATGCAATTGCTGTTGAGGATACTTACACAGGGGTAACAGCTGCTAATAATGCTTTGTTACGTGTTGTAGCCATTGCCAATAGTCATACTAAAGATCACGACTTTAGCCAAGCTACCTATCAAATGAGCAACTTAGATGAGTTTTGGCAATGGGCGCAATCTCAACTATAGTTTAAGCCAACTTTTACGTGCTTGGATGCGCCAATGCTTACTATTAAACACCTGCTTTTAATTGTTATTGTACTTTTTACGCAATGCATAAGTGCAGCACAACCGTCTGTTTTACTGGCTAAAGTATATGACGAAACGAAGCATTATGATGTAAGTAAATATTTAGTCAGTGAAAAATATGATGGCGTAAGAGCTATCTGGACCGGCACGGAGTTTGTCACTCGTAAGGGTAATATTATCAATGCGCCAAGTTGGTTTACAGCGCCATTGCCAAATGTATGGCTTGATGGTGAGCTGTGGACTAAACGTGAGCACTTTTCTGCGCTTAGCGGCATAGTCAGAACTAAAAAACCTAATAATCATGATTGGCAAACTATTACTTATAAAGTATTTGATATGCCAGATAAAAATCTCCCTTTTAGCACTCGCTATAAAAACTATAATGAGCTTATCACTAGCCTAAACTCGCCGCACATTAGTGCTGTAGTTCAATATAGCTTTACAAATAATGAGCAGCTTACAGAGTATTTTGAGAACATAACTAAGCAGGGTGGCGAGGGCGTAATGCTTCATTTGGCCAGCGCGAAGCACAGCAATGGAAGAAGTAATGCATTACTAAAATTAAAACCTTATTTAGATGCAGAAGCGGTTGTAATTGCACACTTACCAGGCAAAGGTAAATATCAAGGTATGTTAGGGGCATTAAGGGTAAAAACAGCGCAGGGGCAGGTATTTTCTATTGGTACTGGGTTTAATGATGCACAGCGCTCCATCCCACCGGAGATTGGTAGTACTGTAACGTACCGATTTCATGGCTTAACAAAAAATGGGTTACCGCGTTTTGCCAGTTTTTTACGGGTCAGAGATAGTTTATAACATTTATAAATTTTACAAAGTGTGCTAAATTGCGCGGCCTTTTTGGTAATGTGTGGTGAAGTATGTTTGTAGGTTTTGATTACGGTAGTTCTAATTGTGCTATGGGTGTAATGAGCGAGGGTAATGTTCAATTAGTACCGCTAGAGCAAGGAAAACATTACTTACCGTCTACACTTTACACTCATCACAGCGCGTTGGTTGTTGATTTTGTTGCTAAGCATTTACATGGCACAGCCCATGAGCATGATTTTTTAACGCAGCGCCAAGCATTATTAAATACCTTACCTCGTATTAAGTCAGACCTTGATTTACAACCTTCAGATGAAACCCTATTTATTGGTCGTGAAGCGATTAGCGAGTACGTGCAGTTTCCTGAAGAAGGCTATTTTGTTAAGTCTCCTAAATCATTTTTTGGTGCAACAGGTTTAAAGCAAGGTCAAATTAACTTTTTTGAAGATATCGCAACCGCGATGATCTTAAAAATTAAGCAACGCGCTGAGCTCTCTTTAGATAAAACACTTACACAAACAGTAATTGGTCGCCCAGTAAACTTTCAAGCTGTGGGTGGTGAGCAATCAAATCAACAAGCGGTCGGTATTTTAGAGCGTGCTGCTAAACGTGCTGGTTTTAAAGACGTAGAGTTTTTATATGAGCCACTTGCTGCGGGTATCGACTACGAGAGTGATTTAACTCAGGATCAAAAAGTACTCGTTATTGATATTGGTGGTGGTACAAGTGACTGCTCATTTGTACAAATGGGCCCAAGCTTTAGAGGAAATAGTCAGCGCGATAGCGATTTTTTATCTCACAGTGGTAAACGTGTTGGCGGAAACGATTTAGATATTGCTTTGAGCTTTCATGGTTTAATGCCGTTATTGGGTTTAGGCAGTACGTTTAAATCAGGTCTACCTTTGCCTAATCAAGCGTTTTGGCAAGCGTGTAAAATTAACGATGTAAACTTACAAAGCCAATTTTATAGTGAAAGCCATACCCGAGAGCTAAACGCACAATTACGTGATGTAAGTGCACCTGAGCTTTATAAGCGCTTAATACATTTACAGCAAAACAAGCAAGGCCATCAGTTAGTGCAACAAGGTGAAGCGGCTAAAATAGCACTTTCGTCTGCTAGTGTGTTTGATTGTGATTTAAGCTTTTTAGATAGTGGGCTGAATAAAAATGTATCTGTAAGCGATTTAGCTGTTGCCGTCGAGAGTAGTATTAGCCAAATAGTTACTTTAGCAAAACAAGCAATCAGCGACGCTGCGACCACGCCAGACATTATTTACTTAACAGGCGGTAGTGCACAGTCACCATTGATTAAAGCGGCTTTAAGTGAGCACTTAGGTAATATAAAAATGGTTAACGGGGACCACTTTGGTAGTGTAACTGCTGGCCTGACTAAATGGGCCAGCATGCTTTATAAATAACCTAGATTACAATTGAGGTTTAAAGATCTATTTGTCGGGTTGCGAGGTATTTTTCGTAATCTGGCAATGTACGTTCAAGCTCTACATCCATAAGCGGTGAGCTTAATAACATATCTGCACTTACCTCATTACACGCCACCGGAATATTCCAAACAGCGGCTAAACGCAGCAGTGCTTTAACATCAGGGTCATGAGGCTGTGATGCTAATGGGTCCCAAAAAAATATCAAAACATGTATCTCATGTTCAGCTATTTTAGCGCCAAGTTGTTGATCGCCGCCCATAGGGCCACTTAATAGCTGAACTACATCAAGTCCCGTGGTTTTTTGAATTAAATGCCCTGTAGTACCTGTACCATATAAAGTGTGCTTACTTAGTATTTCTTTGTGCTTTTCACACCATAATTTTAATGCTGCTTTTTTACCGTCGTGGGCAACTAAAGCAATATTTTTTTGTGCGGGAAGAGATTGTGTTTTTTGTTCCATGCTGATTCTTTTTTATTAGTTAGCTTAAACTCTGGGTAATAAATCTCTTAACCAAAGTGCAGGTTAGTTAAAATAATAGATTGATAGCAAGGGCTATAAATACAATGCCGGTGATCCTATCAATCCAAAGTTGGCTATTTGGGTTACGTCTAAAAAACTGTGCAATTTTGTCGCCAAAATAAATATACGTGCAGTCAATCGGAAAAGCAAAAATAGGGTAAAGCAAGCCAAAAAAAGCGAGTTGAAAAGTAGCAGATGAAAGCGTTGGATCTACAAATTGCGGAATAAATGCAATAAAAAACAGCGCCACTTTAGGGTTTAGTACTTCAGTCATCATTGCTTGAAACATGACATTACTTTTTTTACTGGTACTTATATGCGGTTTATCGGTTTGCTTGTCATCAGATATAGGCTCTGGCTGCTTTAGCGTGCCTTTAATCATCATAAGCCCCAAATAACATAAGTATGCTGCGCCTACATATTGCACTGCGGCATAGGCACTTGGGGAAGCTTTTAGGACTGCGCTTAGGCCTACAACAGCAAATAGAGTATGAATAACCCCACCTAATGCAAAACCAAAAGCACTTTGCATACCGGCGCTTCGACCATTAGCAAATGTTTGTGCCATCAAAAATGCATTTGATGGCCCAGGTGCTACAGCCATTAAAAAGCTGGCTAATAAAAACGAGACTAAAAAATCAGGATTGATCATTGAGCGCTTTTAGTTGGGTGCAAAGTATGTGCTTTTTTGCTCATTAAAATAAGCCAAAGCGGAACTAGCAATAATAAGTGAAAAGCAATCAACCACGGTGTGCTTAGCCCTAAATATTGGGTTAAAACGACAAGTATACTTGCGCCACTCATTTGCATAGCACCGAGTAATGCAGAGGCTGTGCCTGCTTGTTTAGGAAAGCTCGACAGAGCCATACCTGCAGCAGAGCCTAAACTTAAAGCAAACCCTAATGCAGCAATTAAGATAGGTAGCATAAGCGCAAATGCTGTTTCTATACCGCTAAGGGCTAACATTAAAATGCCTGAGGAAACCAGTACACTCACACCGACACGCAAAGCACGTTGGCTATTTCGTTTAATGTAGGTTGGTAAAATAAAACTTGCGACAATACTTATTACGGCATTTAACGTAAACCAAAAAGTAAAGTCGGCTACGGTGCCGCCTAAATGTGTAATAAGCCAGCCTGGTGCGAGCGTTACATACACTAATATGGCCGACATTGAGACCATACAAATTAGGCTATTAAACAAAAATACCGGTGTTTTAATAATCGGTGTAAAGCGACGTAAATCTAAAATATGCCCCTGATAATGACTATCAGCAGGACGAGTTTCTCTAAAAAAGAATAGGGTAACAATAAGGCCCAAAATAGCAAACGCGGTTAAAAACATAAAGTTCATACGCCAGCCAAACTGTACGGTAAGCCAAGCCCCTAAAATAGGTGCCATTGCCGGAATAAAGCACACAATCCCGTTAAGGTAGGTAATCATTTGTCCGCTTCGTTCACTACCATATTTATCACGCACTATCGCAAATGCGACAACAAATGTGGCACACGCTCCAAACCCCTGAAAAGCACGTGCTATTAGTAATATCTCAAAAGAAGGCGAGTAATAGGCAAGTAATGCTGAGCCTGCATATAAACTTATACCCACTATAGCCACTGGCTTTCGGCCAAACCTATCGGCCAAAGGCCCCGCAATTAATTGGCCTAAACCTACTGTTAGCATAAAAATAGCAACGGTTTGCTGAACTTGTTGTTCTGTAACTGCAAATTGTTCTGCAATAGTAGGAAAAGCGGGTAAGTAAATATCGATTGCCATAGGGCAAAATATAACGAGTAACGCTAGGATAAGTAACAAAGTCATATTAGGTTTAGCGGGCTGTGTTTGCATTGAGTCTCCTTTTGCCGGGTATTTTAGGTGGGCACTCGTAAAAAAGAAAGGGCTTATGACCCCTGCATAGGTTGTCATTTTTATTTTTTGATTGGATTAAGCTAAAAAGGCAGCGTAAATGCACTTTTTAAAACTGGTCTGATGTGTTAATTTGAAAAAGTAACTGTTGATGGAAAATAATAATGAGTAATAAATCTGCACTTGTACAAACATGGCATAAATTTAAGCGCCTACCTTTTGGGAATTGGCTTTTTACTAAAGCTGTTTGCTTTAAAGCGCCATATTTTGGTTCGATGAAACCTTACGTACTCGATTTGAGAGAGGGCCATTGTAGTGCGGTGGTTAAAAACCGCCGAAGTGTTCATAATCATATTGGAACTATTCATGCTATTGCGCAGTGTAACTTAGCTGAATTGTGTGCAGGTGTAATGGTTGATGCAACAGTGCCAGTTAAAACGCATCGTTGGATTCCAAAAGGGATGACAGTTAGGTATTTGGCTAAAGTAGATACAGATGTACGAGCAGTCGCTGAAATTGATTTACCACATAAGTGGATTGATAAAGAAGACTTAGTAGTACCGGTTAAACTGTATAATACCCGCAATGAGCTTGTTTTCACTGCAGATATTACTATGTACATTACTGAGAAAAATTAATTTACGTAAAGCTAATTTGACTTAGCTTTTATCAGCGGCTTGTTTATTTACAAATGATAAGTCGCTGCCATCTTCTGTCAATAATGCTTTAACTTCTTTTGCGGGTTTTAGTTCTTTCGAAATTAGTTCCGGCTCTTCTTTTTCAAAGCGTTGCTTTAAACTGCCTTCAATTACTGCGCCTGCATCAATACTCAATGTATCGTGAAATACATCGCCATGAACATGAGCGCCACTTTGTACTTTTACTTCACTGGCATTAATTGACCCAATAACTTTACCTTTAACAATAACGCTTTTAGCTTCAACAATACCTTCAACAACTCCCGCTGAGCCAATAACTAAATGCTCCACTTTTATGTCACCATCAATACGGCCATCAAGCTGTACTTCACCTTGGCTAACTAAAGTGCCTGTAAGGCGTACGTCTTCAGAAATAATAGACGGTGTGTGATTCACTCTTTTTAAATTAGAGCTAACTGTTTTTTGTTTTTTTCTACCAAACACGAGAAAGCGCCTTTGTTATTTTTAGAGGATTGACTTGTTTACCGTTAAGCAATACTTCGTAGTGTAAATGAGTGCCTGTGCTTCTACCGGTGCTGCCCATTAAACCGATTACATCATGTTTAGTGATTGATTGACCTTTCTTTACTTTAATTTTATTTAAGTGTCCAAATCGAGTCACTAAGCCATTTTTATGTTCAAGCTCAATAAAGTTACCATAACCACCATTACGACCGGCACGAAGAACTACAGCGTCTGCTGGAGCGAATATTTCGGTTTTATGCCAACCGGCTAAATCAATTCCTTTATGAAAGGCATGATTACTATTCATAGGATCTTTTCTAAGGCCAAAATTACTCGAAATATAGTATTTAGCTTTAGCTAAAGGCAGGGTGTTTGGTAGCTCAGTTAAAAAGTTTTCTAAATTATTTAATATTAATAACTTATCAACTATGGCTAAAAAGTGGCTTGGAATTTTTGTTTCGTTAAATATATCAAGTGGCCCACCTTGTGCAGTTGTTTGGGCGCTTAATATTAGGTGTTGCTCAAGCGCAGACTCAATTCCTGCGCCTTTGACCATAGCTAAAATGGCTTGGTGACGTTCACTAATTTGGTTATCTAAATAGGTAAAGCTTTGCTCATAATGATTATTTAAGTTGGCCACTCTTGTTGCAAATGTAATTGGAGCGATTAACTGTGCTTGTTTACCTTTTTGATTTTCATCGACTAATGGTTCATGAAATTCATTGCCATTTTCATTAATAGGTACATCAAGTTCTGTATCAAGCTTAATGACATCTTTGCTAATTGAAGCGGGAAGGGATTCTATCATGTTTTGCAGTAGCGCCTGCTTTTGCTCAAGTATTGCAAGTTGTTCTAATTGCGTTGCTTGCAGGGCTTGCTGTTCACTGACTTTTTGTTGCCAAAGTGTTTGTTTGTTTATTTGACTTTGTTCTATGTCAGATATTTTATTAGTTTGTGTGTAAACACGAAAGCTCGAAATACTCAGCCAAACAAAAGTGGCTAAAATAAGCGATGCTA
Organism: Pseudoalteromonas sp. 5Ae-yellow; assembly: GCF_014077565.1. Classification (NCBI taxonomy): domain Bacteria; kingdom Pseudomonadati; phylum Pseudomonadota; class Gammaproteobacteria; order Alteromonadales; family Pseudoalteromonadaceae; genus Pseudoalteromonas; species Pseudoalteromonas sp. 5Ae-yellow. Next base: position 37,406 of record NZ_JACGWD010000025.1, on the reverse strand, counting down.
CAAGAAGTTGAAACCAAGAGGCTAAAACAACATGCTTAACTTCGCCATTTTGGCGAATAAGTAGCTGACGAGCTGGGAAAAATTTATGATAAAAAGACTTTATAAATACTGACATGGCATATAAACACTGGCTATTAACCGAATTAAGATAGCAATTTGAGTTAAAAAAGCTAGAAAAAAATTGTAACTGTTCAAAAATTAATAAAAAAGGGCTGCTTTTAGTAAGCAGCCCTTTTAATAAATTTTTTAATATGCGTATTATTTTGCCGGCAGTACAGTACTCTCTACAGAGCCAAAACCTATACGTGCATAGCCTTCTTTTTCACACCAGCCACGCATAATAACGTTATCGCCATCTTCTAAAAAGCTGCGTTGTTCGCCATTACTTAGCGTAATTTTTTCTTTACCGCCACGAGAAAGCTCAAGTAATGAACCTGCTTCTTCGTGCGTTGGACCTGACTGAGTGCCCGAACCTAGCATGTCACCTGGCATAAAGTTACAGCCATTTACTGTGTGATGAGTAACCATTTGTGCCACAGTCCAGTAAGAGTGCTTAAAGCTCGATGTTGATACGCGCGTTGGGTTATGGCCTTCGCTACGCATTTTTTGCGTTTGAATTCTAACATCCATTTGAATATCAAAAGCACCTTGGTCGCGATTCGCTTTTGATTCTAAATAGTCCATAGGCTGTGGATCGTTTTCATCACGTGTCCAGCTTGTTCTATAAGGCGCTAATGCTTCGGTTGTTACAATCCAAGGCGATACAGTTGAGGCAAAGTTTTTAGCTAAAAATGGACCAAGCGGTTGATATTCCCACGCTTGCAAGTCACGTGCTGACCAATCGTTAAATACACAAAAGCCAAATACGTGGTTTTCAGCATTTTCGATAGCGATTGCATCGCCCAGTGCATTGCCTTTACCTAAGTAAATACCCAGCTCTAGTTCGTAATCAAGGCGTTTACAAGGACCGAATGATGGCACTTCTGCGTCTGGCGCTTTGGTTTGACCTTTAGGGCGATGAAATGTTTGACCCGATACGTCAATAGATGAAGAGCGACCATGATAACCAATAGGTACCCATTTATAGTTAGGTAATAATGGGTTGTCAGGGCGAAATAAACTACCCACAGCTGTAGCGTGATAAATAGAAGTGTAAAAGTCGGTGTAATCACCGATGCGACAAGGCAAAGAAAACTCTATATCGGATTGTGCAACCAATGTATCGCTAAGCGCTTGTTGGTGCTCAGAGCCTGCTCTTAGTGCTTTTGAAAGGGCTAGACGAAGGGCTGACCAATACTGCTTCCCTAAACCCATAAATGTATTTAAGGTTGCTTCACTTGCTGCATCTGCGGCTGTTTTAGCGTCACCTGTTAAAACGTTTAATTTACTTAGTTTTGCTAAATCGATTACTTGGTCACCAATTGCAACACCACCACGAAAGGCCTCATCAGACCCCTTACGACGAAATTCTGCAAACGGTAAGTTTTGAATCGGGAAGTCGCAATTATCAACATTAGCTGATTCTACCCAGCTGGTTAAATTAATATCGTGGGTTTCGTTAATTAGGCTCATTACATTTCCTTTGGATTTTACTGTATGGCAACAAGGTATAGTTTATTTAATCATACTTGTACTTGGCGCCATACTTTTTAAATATTAAAACGACAAAAAGCAGCGAAGTTCGCTGCTTTTAATTTACTCAAATATTTTATAAAACGCCGCGACGCTCTTGGTCACGTTCGATTGATTCAAATAATGCTTGGAAGTTACCTTCACCAAAGCCACCATCATCAACGCGCTGGATCATTTCTATAAAGATTGGACCAAATAAGTTTTTAGAGAAAATTTGTAATAAATAACAATTTTCACTTTGGCTATCTACGAGTATCTGATGCTTACGAATTTTTTCTTTATCTTCAGCTACCCAAGGTACACGGTCAAAAATAGTATCGTAGTACTCTGGGATAATATCTAAAGTGGCAATTGTTGATTTATCAAGCTTATCAAGAGAACTTACTAGGTCATCTGTTAAAAACGCTAAATGTTGAACGCCTGGGCCGTTGTACTCACCAAGGTATTCATCAATTTGGTTGTTATCGTTACCTTTACCTTCGTTTATTGGAATAGAGAAGGTGCCGCATGGCGATTTAAGTGCATACGAAATAAGCGCTGTTTTTTGACCTTTAATGTCAAAGTAGCGTACTTCTGTAAAACCAAATACGTCTTTATAAAAGTTAGCCCATTTTTCCATGGTGCCTTTATAAACGTTATTGGTTAAATGATCGATTCGGATAAAGCCTTTATCTTCTACAACATTTTGCGTTTCTAAATCTTCAAAATCACTTTCGTAAATAGTGCCTTTGTCGCCAAAATTTTCAATAAAGTAAATTAGGCTGTCGCCAATGCCATAAATTGCAGGGTAAGGCATGTTTTTATGTGTTGAATCAGTAGCTGGTTTTGCACCACGCTCTACTGCAGTTTCAAATGCTTTTTGCGCATTCTCAACACGCCAACCCATCGAACAAATAGCAGGACCATGGCTTTTAGCAAATTCTGCAGAAAAACCTTCACGCTCGTTATTCAGTAAAAAATGAATATCGTTTTGGTTGTAATAAACGATGTCTTTACCTTTGAATTTTTTAAGCTTAGAGAAGCCAAAATCAGTAAATACTTTATCCATATAATCAGCATCAGGTGTTGCGTATTCGGTAAATTCAATACCGACTAAACCTAAATAGTTATTTACTTCACTCATTATTATTACTCCCGCAATTAAGCACTGCGATTATGTGTTGTTGTCATATTGCAGTAGATAATCAACCAGATTTTTGATTTGGGGAAGAGGGGGGCACTATTTAGTGTGTAGTGTATGTGTAAATTTTATAGGACGGTTATTATAAAGTTACGTGTTTGTAATACAGTTAAGTAAAATGAAGTTATATGGTATAGGATTGAATAATGGTTTTTATTCTTAATGTGTTGTTTTTAAATAATAAAAAGGAGAGTTCACCTGCGTAAAGCCTCCTTTTAGAATGAACAAGCAAAAGCTTGGTTGTATTTAATTATTTACACTTTTAGAGTTGCCACCAAAGAACTTGTTACGTTGCTCAATCCATTGGTTTGTTTTTATCGCTGGCGCAGCTTGATAGTGACGTTCAATCGTTTTGTTTAACACTCGCGTCGGTTGCTCAAAGGACAACTTTTGTTGTGCGCCGCCCATACTTTTAATTTCGCCACGGGTCATAGCACGGCCCGCATAGAGTAAGGCATTTAAGTAACCAGGGACTGTTTCGTAGCCATTATCAGTAAATAAGAGCACTGCTTTGTTGAGAGCCCAACGTTGGTCTATTTCTCCAAATTCTTTTACACCCGTTAATTCACCATCAATATATACTTCAAATACACCATTTATTGGTGCTGTGTAAAACACAAACGCTACACGATGCCATGTTTCTGGTTTAGTATCACCAAAATATCCACTTTTAAACGTCGCTTCACCATAACCGCCACTGGGATCAATAAATATATCTGCATCGTTTTCTAAATAATCTACTGTTTCAGTTTGCATTATCGCACGATAAGAATCGCTATCTTCTGATGGCCAATATAAATCCATTATTAGAGTGTAGTCAGATACCATACCGTCATTAGCATAATCACCATTTGCTTGTGTGTTTAATTCAATTTTTAAACCCTCTGTAGGTGAGTAATCAGTAAAAGCCATTACACCAGAAGGACCATCAGTTAAATCCCCAATATTAAGATCAGTGGTTGTCTCATAGCGGGTGTCTTCGGGGCCCCAACCGTCATTTTCTGGGTCAAAGTAGTTTAAAACCGATGGACCAAAGTCTGGGGTCAGTGGGTTTGTTGGATCGTCAAAGTTCCAAATTGTTATATTTGCAACATCTTGGCAAGCATTAAGCTGTGTGTCTGTATCAAGGTGAAGACATTGAGTTGTTCTAAAGCGCGCGTATTGATCAAGTAGCCACCATGCTTCGGTAATTGGCTTTACATCATTAAAAGTAACACTGCTAAAAAATAAATCTGGATTAAGTGCTGCACCTTTAAATAAAGCGACATTATAATTTGTTGTTACTTGAATATCTTCTGGCTTTAACGCAAACCAATCGGGTTGGCTGGCAATCATTGTGTTTAAATCAGTTCCTGTAACAGTTACTTGATACAGTGAATTAAAGCCAGGTGTGTTTGAAGGCTGTCTTTCAACATAAAATGCTTTGTGAAAATCTTCTTGTGTAACAGTGCCTGGCGTCCATCTTTTTTGTACAAGTTCAGGGTTAAGCAGCGCTGCGTTAATTGAGCTTGAATGTTTAGTTGCAAGTGCTGTTATTTCTGCAACTTCAAAGCTACTTGGGTAGTTTTCTTAAATGGCAATTTCTGTATCAGCATCGGGTGCATATCGGCCCATTATTTCATCGATAGCTAGCTTGGTTTCTTCGTCAGGTTCTATAGATGTTCGCGTATCTACATGTTGATAATCGTAACGACTTAGTGCTTTATCTGCAGTATTAAATACTAAATTTAAATCGGTGACTCCGCGAGCATAAAATTCTGGTTGAATGACTAAAGCATTATTTTCAAGCTCTATAAAGTCTTCACCACCATGAGTATGCCCACCAAGCACTAAATCTATACCGGGCACATTGGTTGCTATCTCAACGTCAGTTCCTTTACCTAAGTGGCTTAGCATTATCATGTAATCAACATCACCGCTGTATTGGCTTACAATACTTTGTGCGATTTGTTGCCACTTCCAACTCATTTTAAATTGTTTTATAAAGTCAGGAATAGGGTCATCTTCAATTGGCTCGTCAAGTTCATCCCATGGTACTGACGTTATCCCAAACACACCCAATGTTATGCAGCCAACCTGTACTTTAGCAAAGTCCACACCGCCAAAGCTCTTATTTTGCTCTCCCTCAAATCGGGTATTACTTGCAAGTACAATGGCATTATCGTCTTGTGAAAACTAAAGCAGCTTTTCAGGACCCCATGCATAGTCATGATTCCCTAAAACACGTAAATCAAAAGCCATTAGCTTTACGGTTTCACCAGAGGCTAAGCCTTGTGATATTTGCTCTGCAACGGTCCCTTTTTCGTAATCATCGCCACCATCGGTAAATAATGTATGCGGAGATTCGCTTAACGCTTTTTTATAATAAGCCTTGATACGACTAAAATACTGCTCTTGATACCCAAAGCGAGCATGCATGTCGGCAACGTGAACAAATCGTATAGATTGCTCTGTTGCATTTGCATCACATGTAGGGCCAATATCAGAAAATGCCACCGTACGTTGCATTTCTATTGCATAGCTACCTAGTTGGTTTACTTGTGCACTAACAAAGCCTTGCGATACTGTTGAATTAGTAATACTTGACCAAGAGTCTCCGCTCAAACGCGCAATAGTTAATTGGCCGCCTAATACATAGTCGTCAGGTATTTTTATAGTGATTGTCATTGGGCTAGAAAGTTGAAGTGTATTCGGGGTAAGCGTATGTATATCTGAAATGATATTTTTTGCTTGATTATTCTCATCAAGGACTAGTTTTTCGTAGGTTATTTCGGTATCGCTAGCCACTATTTCCCCAGGGGCATTGATAGTAAAGTTACCTTCATCTAATGACGTTTGTAAGCCATTAGCATTGGTAATAATTAAGCCACTAGGCTCAGGCTCTACAGGATCATTTGGATTTACTGTAACTTGATCTTCGGCTCCACCACAGGCAGATAAAAAAATAAGGAGAAATGCTATTAGAGTGGCACGTAATAATGTTAATGAATGCATATACTGCTGTCCCTGAGTCTATTCAATAATCAATCAGGACATAATACCAGTTAACGAGAGTGGGGCAAAGTTGAATAAAAAAATTCCCCCATAGACGCTATGGAGGAATGTATCGGTTATGTTGTTATATTTAAAATAGATAACAATTAAGAGGCTTTCTCTTCTAACCCTTGTTTTTCCCATACTTTAGCTTTAAAAGTCATTAGTACTAAGACAGCACCAACACCAATGCTAAATAATGCAATTTGTAAGTATAAGTTAGGAATTTCATCAACATTGTTCGGATCGAAATTACCAGCAAGTAAACCTGCAATAATATTACCGATTGAGTAAGTTAATACAAATACACCCATCATTTGACCAGTGTAACGTTTAGGCGATAACTTACTTACAGCACTTAACGCTACAGGGCTTAAACAAAGCTCACCCACTGTATGTAAAAAGTACGTAGTAACAAGCCAGTAAGGCGCTACTTTTAAACCTTCAGCTGCGTAATGAGCCGCCATAAACATAACTAAAAAGCCAGATGCCATGATAATTAAGCCAATTGCACATTTAACGCTGTAGCTAGGTGACACTAAGCTTTTAGATAAGTTAATCCAAAGTGCTGCAAAAAATGGCGATAAAGCAATAATAAACAGTGAGTTTAATGATTGAAACCACGTTGTAGGGATTTCAAACGTACCAATAAATCGGTCGGTGTAATCACGGGCAAATAGGTTTAATGAAGAACCGGCTTGTTCAAAGCCAGACCAAAAACATGCAGAAGCAATACAGACTAAAAATAGTGCCCACATTCTTTGTTTTTCGGCATCGGTTAATTTACCTGTAAAGTAAATAACACCAAAATAAACAAAAAAGATAATAGTAAATACAATCGCTGTGTAACCTGCAACCACTGTTGGATTGATTACAATTGCGCCGGTCATTGCAGCCGTAGTAACTGCAGCAGCAGCAATTACAAATGCAGCAATACCAATCCATGCACGTGAAGTACCTTTAGGACCAAGTGGATTAGCAGGTAAAGCGCTGTGCTCTGGTAAGTTATTAAGTGTGAGTTTGTACTGAACTAAACCAATGGCCATACCGACAGCTGCTGCACCAAATGCCCAGTGCCAGCCTACGTTCTCCATAAAGTAACCACATACGTAGTAACCTATTAAAGAACCCATGTTAATACCCATGTAATAAAGAGCGTAACCGCCATCACGACGCTCATCTGTATCACTGTATAGTTGGCCGACCATTGCACTGATATTTGGTTTTAGCAAACCAGTACCTGTTGCTACAAATATTAAGCCAATGAAGAAAGAATAATCATGTGGAATAGCCAAAATAATATGGCCAATCATAATAATTATGCCGCCATACCATACTGCTTTTTGACCGCCAAACAATCTATCAGCTAGCCAACCACCAGGTAAGCCTAAAAAGTATACTGCGCCTGTGTACAAGCCATAGATTGCAGCAGCTGATGCAACAGTAAAGGCAAGGCCCTCTTCTTGTAAGCTTGCTGTCATGAATAATACGAGCATAGCTCGCATACCGTAATAACTCATTCGTTCCCACATTTCAGTGAAGAACAATGTCGAAAGTCCTTTAGGGTGGCCAAACCAGCCACTATCTGGAGCTGAACTCATATTTACTTCCTAACTTTAAGTATTGTTATGATGGCCTTATAATTTTTTGCTTTAGCTATTTTAGAGTTTTTTACACACTAAAATGCTCGACCATCAGTATAGTATTTGTAGCTAAGATAATGATTTGCTGTATGGCTATAACACCACAAAGTAAGAGACACACCCTTATCCTAGTTACAATTGCGCTCAAGTATACATATACCTCTGTGCTAGGGGAAGCATTCGCGATGTATCACCGTCCACCGCGTTAAAAGTCAGCGTAAGGAATAATCGGCGTGCCTGGAAACTCAAGTGTTCCGTACATAGGATTAAAGTAGTAACGTATATAAAGCTGACCAAAGTTTGGTTCGTAAAAGTCAGAACGATCGATGGCTAAATAACCACCAAAGAACCAATTCGGCGTTATTCTATACTCAAAACTACCTTCAAGATTATACGAAACACCAGAACTTGTTTCACCTTCAAATACAGGATCAACACCTGTTATTGACTCTCTATCATATGCAGCTATTTGCAAATCGCCATCATTAGGGAAAAAATCAATAGATTGAGTTTTTGTTTGCGAGTACGAAACACCGGTTTTTAATCGATAAACAAAATCATCGCCCCAACGCGCGTCATAAGTGACTCAGCCGTTAATTTAGGTGTTAGTGGTGTGCTAGTGAAACTTGAGCTACTACCAAGAATTGACCCTATTCATCCTTTGCATTTATTTCATATTAAGCGCGAAGGTGATGTATTTAGCATTGCAGATAATACAGTTTATTTATATTTGCATGCTTGTAGAGAAAATGACGTTGATAATGCAATTAAGCATTTGTTTAAATTAAAAACGAGCGATTTTTTTGTACAGCAAAATATAATTTCTGACCACTTTTACATTCAACAAGAATGTAAACAGTTAAGGCGATTTTATAAAGGTAAGAGTGTTGTAGATTTCTCGCAAAAACTTGCTGAGAATGATAGCTATAAATTTGCACCTGATATAGCAAACAGCGTTACTGAAAATATTAACACCCCAGAATTTTCTAGTAAAAGCCGCCCAGATGCTAAGCCTTTTATAATGAAACTAAGAGATAACTTATGAGTATGAATCAGCTTTTAATTACCGTGTTTCTTGCAATGGTGCTTGGCGCGGTGCTTTGTATGCTAGGCAAATACATTTTATCTCAAATAACAAAATATTATTATAAGCTTACTTTTAAACATGAAGTACTAGAGCCTTATACACCAAATACAGTAAAAAAGGATAAGCAGTGAAATTATCAGGTTTAGGGGTTTGGAACCTTTATTTTTTAGTTAAGTTTGCTCTGTTTTATTACGGTGCAATTGATTTTAACGTACTAACTAATGCCGCTTTTGCTGCATTGCTTGCGATTAAATTTAAACAGCCATTAATAGAGAAGGCAAAACATATAGTAGGTGCTGTGTTTGCTGTGGTGTTACTGTATCAAGATTCATGGTTGCCACCAATAAACAGGTTGACTAAACAAGCCGGTAACGTTCAAGATTTTAGTTTTGGTTACTTTATCGAGCTATTAACCCGAGTTATTAGCGTTGATATGTTGTTGGCTCTGTTCGTAATTAGTGTGTGTTTTTGGTATACATCGCAATGGATACGCTTTACCACCGTGACTATTGTTGGGCTGTTAGTTGTAGGGTGGCAAGGAAATAACTCTCAATCACAATTCGTTAATAATGTGGCAAACCCTGAACCGGTTACTCAAAATCAGAGTAATCCTCAAACGCAAGTGATCACTCAGGCAGCGCAATCTCCTGATCAAAAGCTCGCTGATTTTTACCAACAACAAAGCTTACTAATGAGCCACTTTCCAAACCAAGTGAATGGTGAGCTGTTTGATGTAATTATTTTGAACATATGCTCAATGGCTGTTGCTGATTTAAATGCTATTGGTGTAAGTGTTACTGATATGTATAAAGACTTTGATGTGGTGTTTTCAGACTTTAACTCGGCTACGTCATACAGTGGACCCGCTGCGGTAAGACTGCTGCGCGCTAGTTGTGGGCAAACGAGTCAAACAGCATTATTTAAAGAGGCACCTGAACAATGTCACTTGTTTAAAAACCTAGAGAAACTAGGTTATCAAAACAATGTTGTGATGAATCACGACGGACATTTTGATGAGTTTAAAGGCTTAATAAATAAGTACGGTGGTCTAGATAGCACGCCATTTAATATCGATTCAATGCCAGTGGCGCTACGAGGTTTTGATAATAGTCCTATTTACTCAGATGAAGCTGTGCTGGATGGTTGGTTAGAGCAAGCTGATGATTGTAAGCCGTGTGCGATGTACTACAACACCACAAGTTTACATGATGGTAATCAGCTAGAGAATCAACCAAGGGTTAATAGTAAAGAGACATACCCAATCAGACATAAAAACTTGTTTGCTGATATTAACCAATTTGTAAAAAAATTAGAAAAACGCGGTCGCAACGTTATGTTAATGATAGTGCCTGAACACGGCGCTAATTTAAAAGGTGACAAAGTACAGTTTGCAGGTTTACGTGAAATCCCAAGCCCAGCAATTGTGTCGGTACCTGTAGCAATTAAATTTATAGGCCCAGACGTACAAAACTACTCGCAAATTGTAGTTGATGATTCAACAAGTTACTTTGCGCTTTCAGAGCTGGTAAGTAAGGCGCTGCAAACTGATGTATTTGGTGGGAATAATAGTGTTGCTAATTTGCTTGAAAACCTACCTACAGCACCTAAGGTTGCTGAAAACGAAGGCACAATAATGATGTATGTTAACCAAAGACCATTTATACAATTAGATGGTGGTGATTGGTCTGCTTACCCACAAGGTAAGTAGTCACATAATAAGATTTAACAAATAGCACTGGTATAGTTAAATATCAGTGCTACTTTTCTTCATTTAATTACATTTCAACTTATCGCTTTCGCAGTCTGTTTCGTCCAAAAATGTTTACAATAAGCTACCTTCTCAAAGCGACTTAGCGTATTATTCAGCTAATATAGTTTTTCCTTCTTTGAGGATGTATGCGTCTAGATATTCACTGTGCTGATCGAATTGGTATTGCTCAAGAAATCCTTAATATATTAGTTAACTACAGCGTTGATCTAAAAGGAATTGAAGTTGATTCTGTAAATTGTCGTATGTACGTTAGTTTTCCCGAAATAGAATTTGAACAATTTCAAAAAATTATGCCATCGATACGTTTAATCGACGGTGTACATGATGTGCGTACCACTGCATTTTTACCATCTGAGCGTGAACACAACGAATTAAATACTTTACTACGTGCATTGCCTGATGGTGTTATCTCTATTGATGCCAAAGGTTGGGTACGTTTATGTAATGATGCAGCATGTAAAGACTTACAGCTAATTGAAAAAGACGTGATTGGTGCAAATATTAATAACCTGCTTAAAGGCTTTAACTTTACACGCTGGTTAGAAGGTAAAGAAGTACTCGGACAAACTACTCGCGTTGAAGTTGCTGGTGAGGATTTTATTGCAGACATTTTGCCAATTGCAGTTCCTCAAGGTATTGAAGGTGATGTGCTTGCTGGTGCGGTTATTAATATTAAATCGCAAAGTCGCTTAGGGCAGCAAGTCAGTGCATTTAGACGTTACGGGCAAGAAAGCTTTGCCACTATTCATAACTTTAGTACGGCAATGCGCCGAGTTGTGCGCGAAGCCCGAAAAATGGCGCAACTAGAAGCCCCTATTTTGATTACTGGTGAAACAGGAACAGGTAAAGAGTTATTAGCTAGAGCGTGCCATTACGCATCTAATCGTTCTGTTAAACCTTTTATTGCTCTGTCGTGTGCTTCTCTTCCTGATGATGTTGCTGAGTCTGAATTATTTGGTTATGCCGGGTACGAAGAAAATGCAGCGCCAAAGCGCGGTGTATTAGAGCAAGCCGATGGTGGAACTGTATTTTTAGATGAAGTTGGCGAAATGTCGACTCAACTACAAACTAAGTTACTGCGTTTTTTACAAGATGGTACGTTTAGAAAAGTAGGCGATGAGAACGAAGTTAAAGTAAATGTACGTATTGTTGCTGCTACTCAAAAAGACTTACCTGCAATGGTACAAGAAGGGGTTTTTAGAGAAGACTTATATTACCGTATAAACGTGCTTACTTTAGAAATAGCACCACTAAGAGATAGAAAAGCGGATGTAGGACCACTTGCAGAGCATTTTATTCAAAAATACGCGCAACAAAATGGTCATGCAATTCCTGTTTTATCACAAGAGTGTTTGAGCTTTTTACAAGAGTATCCGTGGCCAGGAAATGTGCGCCAGCTTGAAAATGCAATTTACCGTGCAGTGTCGTTACTAGATGATAGCGAGCTTCGCGTAGAGCATTTACAGTTACCCACTTTTACTCACGATTTAGGGTATTTAGAGTCTGATTTTGAAGGTTCGTTAGATCAAGCGGTTAAACGTTTTGAAGCGACCTTACTTCGTAAACTCTATCCAGCTTATCCAAGCTCACGCCAGTTAGCTAAGCGATTGGGCCTAAGTCACACCGCCGTAGCTAACAAATTACGTGATTACGGTATTAACCGAAAAACAGTAAAAGTGTAATTAACATAAAGACATTAAAATATGGGGACTAATTTTTAGTCCCCATATTTTTTGTAACCCCATCAATTGCAATCGTCTCAATACCTTCTTCATTAAAGTTCATTACAATACTGGCGTTATTACGAGTGAAAAAATAGCTACGGCCATTAAGTTCAATAACATAATCGCCTTTTACGGGGTCGCTAAATTGCTGCTTCTTTAAAGTGACCTTGTGTTCGCCAATTTGCCATTCAAATTCTTTAATAAACCCATTATTAAATTCTTGCACCCATACTTGGCTGTCATCTTTTGAAAGCGTTATAGCAACTGAATAAGAACTAGGGATCTGCTCCATATTATAACTTTTAGAGCCAATAATGAATTTTTCAGCTTTTTGTTGCCATTCAAAACCAAATTTAAACTCTTTAACTACACCGGTAGGGTAAGTAACAGAGCCTTTACCTGGTAATGAAAAGTCGGCAAACGCACTATAACTAGGTATTAATAAAGCTAGCGCAGTGATAATTTTACGTTTTGATTTCATGAGTTATCTTTTTATTATAATAATGATTTAAGATTAAAGTAGAATATTCGTCTTCGCAAGAGGCTATGCTACACTCGAATAAATTTAACTGGTAAGACCTTTTTTGTGAACTTATATATTCGACTTTTATTATTGTTTTTTAAAATTAAACGTAACAAGCAATATCAAAATTTACTTGATACGGTAGATATTGATTACAAAGCTTTACCTACTGATTGCGACATTAATTTACATTTAACGAACTCACGTTACCTTGCGATGATGGACTTATCTCGTACTTGGATGACAGAACGAGTTGGCTTATTAAAGCAAATAATGAAGCGTCGTTGGTTTCCCATTGTTAACGCAACGGCCATAACTTATATCCGCGATATTAAACCTATGCAGCGATATACAATAAGCACCAAGTTAGTGGGCTGGGATCATAAATACTTTTATATTGAGCAAAAGTTTCACTCAGAACGAGGCCTACATGCTATTGCTTATGTACGCGGTGTATTTAAAAGTAAAAAGGGTATTATAAGTATTGAAGAAATGCTTGAGGTTGCTGGTTTTGATGGGCAAACACCTATATTGCCAAGTGAAGTAATGCACTGGAAAGAAATGCTAGAGCAGAAAAAGTTAAGTAACTTACCAAGGTAATTAATACTCTCCAAATGAAAAAAAGGCCTTTCGGCCTTTTAACACACATTGTAATTGGGTAACTACGTACTATTTTATATATGCTTTAAAAGCTGTATCTAACACCGAACATAGCAACAACGGGGTCAAGCTCAACAGTTGATGTAAGTGCTTTTGCACCATTTGCATAAACAGTGGCATCGGTATCAATATCCATAATTGATACCATAGCGTGTAAACCCCAGTTTTTATCAATTTTATAGTTAGCACCTACCTGAGCCATAAAGCCAAACGAATCATCTAGCTTTACTTCTACATCGTCTGTTTCTAGCGTCGTTTTAAGTGCTTGAGAAGGTTGCTCATCAAAAAATGCAGTGTAGTTTATGCCTACGCCTATAAAAGGTCTTAGCGCATAGCTGGTATCTAAAAAGTGATATTGCGCAACTAAAGACGGCGGAAGTTGTTTTATATCAGCAATTTTGTTGCCAGCTAAGCCTCCGGCACCATTCACATCGTGTGAAAACGGTGTTGCTGCTATCAGTTCCAACACCCATTGATCGTTAAAAGCATAATCTACTGTGATACCTAGTTGGGTATCTGAATCACCTTTAAGACCCAGTGTCGGCGCCTCATTAATTGCTGAGCTACTGTTATCTGGATTTACGTTAATAGCGCCAACATTTACGCTAAAGTTAGCGTGTGCAGCTGGAGAGATTGCTAATAAAGAGGTTAATAATGCGATGCTAATTTGGGTTTTCATGTTGTTCTCCAAGAACTACTGTTTAATTGGCGCTATTATTACCGAGCAATAAAAATGAAAACCTGTTCTAGATCAAAGTTTAAAAAATATTTTAACCTTGTGAATTGTTTTATTGATTTAGATTAATTTTAGTGTCGTTCTGTCTTTGTAACGATTGACATATATATTTCATTAACAGTCATATGAATGTATTAAGGCTGACATCGCTTAGTCATAAACTCACGTTTTAATAAAGGTACATTAAATAATAAAGTGTGCTTACCATGTTTTTAGAAGCATTTGAAAAAAAATCAAAAACAACGGATATTCAAAAAGAAGTTGTAAAGCACTTACAAACACTAATTCGCTTTGAATCAGTAACCCCTAATCAAGCGGGTGCAATTGATTGGCTTGCAGATAAATTGGTGGATTTAGGTTTAAGTTGCGAGCAATTTACTATAAATGGTGTAACTAATTTAATTGCCTGCATAAAATTCAAAGAAGGCCCATGTGTTGCTTTTTCAGGGCACATTGATGTAGTACCAGCAACAAGTAGCGGTTGGCTAAGTCCTCCTTTTGAAGGGCGAGTGCTAAATGGTGCAATATACGGTAGAGGAGCAACCGATATGAAAGGTGGTGTTGCTGCTATGTTGAGTGCCACAAAAAAATTAATTGATAGTAAATCAGCTAAAGCAGGGACTCTTTACTGGCTTATCACGTCAGATGAAGAGGGAGAGGCTGAATTTGGCACTCAAGAAATAGTTAATAAGCTTGCCAAGCAAGGTGTTATATTAGATGGCTGTATTGTGGGGGAGCCAACAAGTGTGGCACAAGTTGGTGACACCGTTAAGAATGGCCGTCGTGGTGCGCTTTCAGCTCGGATTTTAGTTACTGGTAAGGCAGGTCATGTAGCTTATCCTCAAAACACACTCAATGCTGCTCATATTGCTGCAAAAATAGTAAATAGCTTGAGTGAACAGACCTGGTTACTCGATGTGGCTAGCTCAAAAACCACACTGCAAGTGACTGGAATTAACATAAATAATGTGGTCGATAATTTAGTGCCAAGTCATTGTGAAATCACATTTAATGTACGTTATAGCCATGGTTACAGTAGCGCAGCAGTTAAAACGCAATTAATGAAGACCCTAAACAAGTTTGCTGAGCATTTTACGATTGAGTGGGAACGCCCATGCGAGCCTTATTACACAAGCCATAATACGGGATGGAGTTTACTTACTCATATTGAGCAGGCTATTTATAAAAACACATCAAGTCACCCATTACTAAGTACAAATGGGGGGACATCAGATGGACGATTTTTTGCCAGCCCCCATACTCAAGTCATTGAATGTGGTGTACGAAACAATACGATTCATCAAGTTAACGAACATGTATCTATTAGTGATTTACTTAAAATTGAAGCTATTTATACAACTTTACTTGAGCAAGTATTTATTAATAATTAAATATAAATAGAGTACTTTATAGATATAAGGACTCACTTCTTGTTGGTTATTCTAAATAACGTTTGGCTTTATTTTCTTTTACATTTTCAAGATCGACCAATACCAATCCATCAATACAATTATTGAAATCGGGATCAATACTAAAGCTTAAAAATTGCACTCCACCTGGTTTACAAAGTTCAGTGTATTGCTTAAATAAAGTAGGCACTTGAGCACTCATATTTGCTAACACATGTTTTAACTCTACAAAATCCTCTTTAACGTCATCTCCGTTAAAAAGAGTATGGCACTGGGTTAGCTGTTGCTCAGTTAACTTAAACTCATTATTAGGCGTAGCTAATTCAATGCCACTTTTATAATAATGCTGATAATAATAAACGAGCATGGCCTTTGCTTGCTCGGGTAGAGCGTTTGATACACTTACAGCACCAAACAAGTATCTGTACTGTGGATAGTTTTTGATAAAAGCGCCAATGCCATACCATAAATAATCGAGGCTTTTACGTCCCCAATATTTAGGCTGCACAAAGCTGCGACCAAGCTCAATTCCTTGTTGTAGGTAAGGGGCCATATCGTCGGTGTAAGAAAATAAGCTATCAGTATATAAACCTTTGCGGCCGTGCTTTTGTATTATCTCTTGTGCGCAGGCTAATCGATAAGCACCTACCAGTTCTAGTTGCATGGGGTCCCACAGTACAAGGTGCTGGTAATCCATATCGTATTTATCTATATCACGACGTTTACCGCTACCTTCACCTACCGCTCTAAACGCGATTTCTCTCAGGCGCCCTAACTCTCTAAAAATAGGTGAGCTACCTACATACTGGTATAGATGAATATGCATACCGTCTTGTGTTTTACCAAGTAGCTGGCATTGCTCAATTGCTTTTTTTAGCTCCTTGCGGCACTCGGGAACAGCGATAGGTGTTTGTGTTTTTAGCGGCAGAGCTTTTTTTGTTGTAAGCCTATAAAGCTGTTTACGGATGAGGTTTACAACTTCTTTATCTTTAAGATTTTCTATTAAGTAAGATTCAGGAGGGATAGAGGCGCCAATCTCAAACTCTAAAGATTTTTGGCGCTGCTTAAACATTTCGGCCACTAATAGTAAACTTGCCAAAGGTTTATAAATCATTGATGTGCCATAAAAAAGTGGACTGTTTTTGGCTTTAATATAAATAGGTAAGATAGGGCAGTTAGCTTTTTTTGCCATACGTAAAAAACCACTATTCCATTTGCAGTCTTTAATGCCTGTTGGCCCTAATCGCGATACTTCTCCTGCCGGAAATATAAGTAATGCACCTTCGTCTTTTAAATGGTTTTGTATATTACTAAGCTCTTGTTTATTGCTCATGCCTGATAAGTTATCTACGGGGAGTAAAAGTGAGTGCATTGGGGTAACCGACATCAACATGCGGTTTGCCACTACTTTTAAATCTTGTCTTACAGTTGAAAGTACTTTAATGAGTGCTAGAGCATCTAATGAACCAATAGGGTGATTCGCAACGATAACAAGTTTACCCTCGTTAGGAATGTGCTCTATCTGCTTAGGTTTATAGCGGGTATCAAAATTGAGTTCATCAAGCACTTGTTCAACAAATTCTAATCCTTGTAGGTGAGGGTAGGCATCACCAAAAGCAACAAACTCCTGTTCATGCAATAAGTAGCCTAGACCTTTTTTTACTAAACCTTTTACTTTAGGAGAGTTCTCTAGTTGTGGTAAGTTTGCAGCAATTACTTTATCAACACTTATCATATTAACCTCATATTCCGTTTGGCCAATTCGCCATACATGTAAGATTAAAAAAAGGGTGTGACAGTTACTTTGCAGTAGTGTGACTTTTTAAAGTGCAAACTTATAAACAGTGTATTGTTAGGAGAATTTATGTCTGTATTAGTTGCTATTACTGGGCGTGACAACACAAAACTAATGACGAAGTTACAAGAGCGATTACCAAATACGCTGATAGAGCAATGGCCTGATTGCAAAAACGCACATGATGTGGATTTTGTACTTGCGTGGAAAGCGCCAGAATCTATGTGGCCACAGCTACCTAACTTAAAGGCTGTGTCGTCATTTGGTGCTGGCGTAGACAGTATCGATTTAACATTACTCGACGAAAGTGTTGAAGTAGTCCGCATTGTTGACAATCAACTAGCTGAAGATATGGCGGAATATGTACTGACACATGTGTTAGCTCAAAAGTTACGTTTAAAAGAGTATTACATTAAACAAACACAGCAAACATGGAAGCCAAAGCGGGCACATAGTAATAAACATGTCGGCATACTTGGGTTTGGTGAATTAGGTAAAGCATGCGCGCAAAAGCTTATAAATAATGGCTTTAAGGTAAGTGCTTGGACGCAAAGTAATAAAAGCGCAACTAATGTCGAAATTTTTTATGGCGAGGAAGGCCTTAATTGTATGCTTCCTGAGGTTGACTACCTTGTATGTCTATTACCCCTTACGCAAGCAACGACAGGCATTATTAATCACTCAATGCTCGCTAAGCTACCTTCACATGCTGTTGTTATTAATGTGGCACGTGGTGCTCATGTTGTTGAACTAGACTTACTAAGTGCATTAAATAACGATAGCTTACGCGCAGCTACACTCGACGTATTTGATCAAGAACCTTTAGCGTCGAATCACCCCTACTGGGGGAGCCCCAAAATAACGCTTACACCACATTGCGCGGCGATTTCTGATTTAAATAGTGTTATAGACCAAATAGCCGATAATATTGAACGTTTGAATAAGGGCTTAGCACTCAATAATTCAGTAGATAGAACTAAAGGTTATTAGCTGATAGCTAATTAGTTTAAAAAACAGCTTGTTAACATTTGTAATTTTCATTAGTGTAAAAGGTATTCTCACTAATAAAAATATAAAGAGGGTGTTATGAAATCGAGTCAAAGTGGCGTTAAATTAAGCCTAGTTATTGTTTCAATTATTATACTAGGTGTTTCAGCTTGGTTTAATCAGGCTAACGCTGAAGATAATCCATCTAAAATACAAACCAAAAGCGAGTTAACAGTAGCGGACTAACTTTACTTACTATGTATTCCTCAGTTTTCGTGCTTCTTCGCATCATTTTTTTGCAGCCCACTAGCACTACTTTCACAGTAGTGTTGGCGTGTCGCTTGAAGTTCTAATTTTCACCTTGGTTCAAAGTGCTTTTTAATATTTTTGAATTATTAATAAAAAAGCCCAGCAATGCTGGGCTATTAAATATTCTAGGGAAAAGTTGTTAACTTTGGGTTACATTAAACTGCCCAAATGTATAAACTTTAAACAAGTAAAAAGTATTGATCAACACTAAACTCATATTTGAAATAACACTCGACGACATAAGATCTAAGCTAAATGATAAGAATAATAAACCACACGCACTAATGGCGGCAACGCGCAGCAGTGTTATCTGGTTAATAAAGAATGCACCTAAACCTAGTGCAAGTAGTGTAGTATTTAAAAGCCAATCTAGCTCGTTTAGCATGGTCGTTTCAATAGTTCAGTTGTTGAAAAAAGGAGCGCCATTATGTTGATCTTTTGCGCACCTTTCAACCAAGTAATTTTAAATTTTCAGATTAGTTTTTTTAATGCTAAAAGTAGCTGCCGATTGCTGAAAATAAACCATTATCAGCAATTACTTGATACTTTTGGCAGCTCTGCGGTTTTTGTAAGTCACTGCATAAATAAAGGGACTCACGGCTAGAATCATAGGTGGGGTGTAGGTTTGAATCAATTAAAGTAGCCCCCTTGCCAAAGAATCCGGGCCAGTAAACACTCTCACTTACCATCCCTAATTTTTTATAGGTGAGTAAGGTAGGTTTTGGAAAAGCTAAAATTATTACAGCAACGACAGCGAGTGATATAAACAGTCCTTTTTTTTGCGTTGTTTTTTGGCTTGTATCATTCTTTGCACTGGAATTTAACTCTGCCGGTGAAGGGCGCTGAGTAGAACGCTGTGGTTTTCTTTTTTGCGCTGTGTTTTTTCTAGCCGGTGCTTTACCTAGCAACGATTGTTTATTTGGGGTTTTAGACATAAAGCAAATCTGGCCTTTTTTCCGTAGGTCTCTATAATTAAATGAGTAAATTTATATACTAAGCTAATTATTATGATAACTTAAAGTTAGCTTATAGCCTACGAGGAATAAAGATGAATACGCAGCTATCAATTTTAATTGTAGATGACGTTAGCACAGTGCGTAGTTTTTTGAGTCAAACGCTCATGCACTTAGGGATAGATAACGTAAAAGAAGCATCTACTGCCTCACAATGTATTAGTGAGTGCCAAGCTGCAAATTATAATATCATTTTTTTAGACATTGAATTGCCAGACGGTGATGGTAAAGATTTGATTGCACAAATCAATGAATTAAGCCCAGAGACAAATGTGGTTATGGTATCTGCACATTCAGGTATTGAGAATGTTAAGGATGCAATTGATAAAGGCGCTAAAGGGTTTGTAGTAAAGCCATTTACACCTAAAAAAATAGCGGCAATGCTTAAGAAGTTTTATCCAGATTTAGAAAATGTCTAATAAAGTAAGTACATTTAAAATTTAAACAAAAAAAAACCGGCAAAAGCCGGTTTTTTATATTCTATCAAAAACAAATTATAGAGCTTTAATCTTAGCTGCTATACGGCTCTTATGACGAGCTGCTTTGTTTTTGTGAATTAGACCCTTAGTTGCGTAACGGTCTAGGATAGGTGTAGCAACAGAAAAAGCTTGCTGTGCAGCTTCTTTATCGCCCGCTTCAATAGCAACAATTACTTTTTTGAAGTAAGTGCGCATCATTGAACGACGGCTTGCGTTGTGCTGACGGTTTTTTTCGCTTGTGATAGCGCGTTTTTTTGCAGACTTGATGTTAGCCAAGGTTTGCTCCTAACAATCTTAAAATAAAGCTTAAATTAAAGGCCGTGGAATATGCCTGTTTCTATCATGGATGTCAATTTAAATTTAACAATCCAAGAAAAACTGCACCATATAACGAGCATCAATTTGCCGCTTTAGCAGTTAATACCGACATTGTAACAAAGCACAGACCCCCAGCCTAGTGCTTTAAAGCGATTTATAAAAAAGACTGTGGCATAATCGCCTATCTTGAGGATTTTTGAGTAGGTTTAAGGTGTCAAAAGGTTTATTTCGCTCCGGTATGATTGTTAGTTGTATGACTATGATATCGCGTATTTTAGGGCTCGTTCGAGATGCGGTCGTTGCCAATTTATTAGGCGCAAGTGCGGCGGCTGATGTTTTTTTATTTGCTAACCGTATTCCTAATTTTTTACGTCGTTTATTTGCAGAAGGCGCCTTTGCACAAGCATTTGTACCCGTGCTGAGTGAAATTAAAGAACAGCAAGGCGACGACAAGGTCAGGCTTTTTGTTGCACAAGCAGCAGGCACATTAGGAACCATTTTACTGGTTGTCACTATTATAGGTGTTGTTGCTTCACCCGTTATTGCAGCATTGTTTGGCACTGGTTGGTTTATAGATTGGTGGCAGGGCGGACCTAATGCCGAAAAATTTGAGCTTGCAAGCTCATTACTTAAATTTACATTCCCATATTTGTTTTTTGTAAGCTTAGTTGCGCTCAGTGGTGCGGTAATGAACGTGTATAACCGCTTTGCTGTTGCTGCATTTACACCAGTTCTACTCAATGTTTCTATCATCACATGTGCAATTTTTTTACATGATAAATTTAGTGTCGGGGCTTATTCTCTCGCAATTGGCGTATTTATTGGTGGCGTTGTACAGCTATTGTTTCAACTTCCATTTTTATACCGTGCAAAAATGTTGGCGCGTCCGCGCTGGGCATGGCAAGACGAAAACGTAAAAAAAGTACGTAAACTTATGCTCCCTGCTTTGTTTGGCGTATCTATTAGCCAAATTAATTTGTTGCTTGATACCATGATTGCTTCATTACTGATGACAGGCTCGATTGCATGGCTTTATTATTCAGACCGTTTAATTGAATTTCCGCTGGGCTTATTTGGTATTGGTATTGCGACAGTTATTTTACCGGCGCTCTCTAAGTTACATAGCAGTAAAAAAAGCAGTGATTTTCAACATACCCTCGACTGGGGGGTGCGTTTTGTTATATTTTTAGGCCTACCAGCAATGATAGGTCTAATGATCATCAGCCCGCTTATTATCACCGTATTGTTCGACCACGGTGCGTTTAAAGAAGACAGTGTTGATCATGTTAAAGCAGTAAGTTTAGGCGTAGTCGCGTATTCAGTAGGGCTTGTAAGCTTTATGCTGATTAAAGTACTTGCTCCTGGCTTTTATGCTCGTCAAGACACAAAAACGCCGGTGCGTATTGGTATTATCACCTTAGTACTGAATATGGTATTTAATATTATGTTGGCTCCTTTCATTGGTTATTTAGGTTTAGCACTCGCGACTTCACTATCGGCTAGTTGTAATGCGTTTTTGCTGTATAGGCAGCTTAAAAAAGAAAATGTGTATCAGTTTTCATCAATGAGTATGCGCTTTACACTAAAATGTGTTGTTGCAAGTATTGTTATGGGGGCTGTTACATGGTTTGTGAGCAGTTACTATTACTGGGCTACATGGGCTTTTACACAGCAGGTAATATTATTAATGGTATTAGTGGCTTTGGCAGGTATTAGCTACTTTGCAATGCTATTTTTGATGGGCGTTAGACTAAATACGATAAAAAGTGTAGCAATTACTGAATCAAACTAAAAAAAAGATTATAATCGGCAACTCTGCGGCTTTAATAAATTTTTAGCCGTAATTAATAACTCGCTAAACAAGGCATTAGGTGGCATGGAGTTAATTAGAGGTATACACAATATTCGCCCACACCACTTTGGTTGTGTGTTAACTATTGGTAATTTTGACGGTGTTCATTTAGGCCACGCAGAAGTATTAAAAGGCTTACTTAGTGATGCTAAAGCGCATAGTTTGCCTAGCACTGTAATGCTATTTGAACCCCAGCCACAAGAATTTTTTGCTAAAAACAATGCACCAGCACGGCTAACACGCTTACGAGATAAGCTACGTTTGCTTCGTGATTTAGGTATTGAGCGAGTTATTTGCATTAGCTTTAATCAGCAATTTGCAAACATGCATGCTGAGCAATTTGTTAATGATATTTTGATTAAAAAGTTAGGTGTTAAAGCTCTCACTGTTGGCGATGATTTTAAGTTTGGGAAGCAGCGGCAAGGTAACTTTGACTTACTTGCTAGCATGGGCAAGCAAGCGGGCATGGACGTAAAAAGCACCGCGAGTTTTCGTCAATTAAATGCTAGAGTAAGCAGCACTTTAATACGAGATGCTTTGGCATCTGGTGACTTAGCAAGTGCTAAAATAATGCTTGGTCACGATTATGCTATTTCTGGGCGTGTTATACACGGCTGGAAAAGAGGACGTGAACTCGGTTTTAGAACGGCAAATATTGCCCTAAAACGCCAAGTGTGTCCTGTCAACGGGGTGTTTGCAGTGCAAGCAACGATTGCAGGAAAACAGATTTTTGGAGTTGCAAATGTAGGTAATAAGCCGACATTTAATGGAACTCGTGCATTATTAGAAGTTCACCTTTTTGATTTTGCACAGGATATTTACGGACAATTTATGCATGTGGAGTTAATAAAAAAACTTCGCAATGAAAAAAAATTCGAGACATTAACACAATTAACGGCGCAAATAGCAACTGATGTTGCTGCCGCTAAGCAGTGTTTTGGTTTAAATCAGGTAGCCGATAGAGACGGAATGTAGGATAAATGAGCGACTATAAACATACTTTGAACTTACCGGAAACACCGTTTCCAATGCGTGGCAATTTGGCACAACGTGAACCAAAAATGCTTAAAGCATGGTATGAAGACGACCTGTACGGTCAAATTCGCAGCGCTAAGAAAGGTAAAAAGACCTTTATTTTGCATGACGGCCCTCCGTATGCAAATGGCGATATCCATTTAGGCCACTCAGTTAATAAAATATTAAAAGACATTATTGTTAAGTCTAAAACATTATCTGACTTTGATTCACCATTAGTACCAGGTTGGGATTGTCATGGTTTACCAATCGAGTTAATGGTTGAGAAAAAAGTAGGCAAGCCGGGCGTAAAAGTAACCGCAAGCGAGTTTCGTGAAAAATGCCGTGCATACGCTAAAAAACAAGTTGAAGGTCAAAAAGTTGATTTTAAACGTTTAGGCGTATTTGCAGATTGGGATAAGCCTTACTTAACAATGAACTTTGACTTTGAAGCGAATGCAATTCGTGTACTTGGTCGTATTATTGAAAAAGGTCATTTGCACAAAGGTGCTAAGCCTGTGCATTGGTGTACAGATTGTGGTTCTGCATTAGCAGAAGCTGAAGTTGAATACCAAGACAAGCAATCACCAGCGATTGATGTACGTTTTACATTTGTTGATCAAGATGCTGTTGTAAGTGCATTTGATTTGGCTGATGGTCACAAGGGTGAAGGCAGTGTTGGTACTGTTATTTGGACAACAACACCGTGGACGCTTCCAGCAAACCGCGCAGTCGCTGTGCATGCCGATTTAGAATATGCATTGGTGCAGGTTGAAGATGAAGGCGTACAACAACGTCTAATTTTAGGCTCTGAGCTTGTTAAAGATGCAATGGACCGCTTTGGTTTTAATCACTTTCATGTATTAGGTTATGTAAAAGGTGCTGCACTTGAAAACTTAACTGTAGCCCATCCTTTTTATGATTTTGATGTACCCGTGATTGTTGCAGAACACGTAACGACTGACTCAGGTACCGGTGTTGTACATACAGCACCAGGACATGGTCAAGAAGATTTCGTGGCTGGTTTAAATTACAACCTTGAAGTAGCTAACCCTGTTGGCGCTAATGGTGTTTATTTACCAGATACTGAACTTTTTGCAGGTCAGCATGTATTTAAAGCAAATGCGAGCGTAATTGAAGTATTAAAAGAGCACGGTGCATTAATGCATCATCATGCTATAACTCATAGTTACCCACATTGTTGGCGCCATAAAACACCCATTATTTTCCGTGCTACACCACAATGGTTTGTAAGTATGGATCAGGCTAACTTGCGTCAAGATTCTTTAAAAGAAATTAAAAACACGCAGTGGTTGCCAGAGTGGGGCGAAAGCCGTATTTCAAACATGGTTGAAAGCCGCCCAGATTGGTGTATATCTCGCCAACGTACTTGGGGTGTACCAATTGCATTGTTTGCTGATAAAGATACCGGTGCACTTCATCCAAATACTCAAGAGCTAATTGAGCAAGCGGCACAGCTAGTTGAAAAGTCAGGTATTCAGGCATGGTACGATTTAGAACCAGCTACATTACTTGGTGAAGAAGATGCCAAGCAATACATGAAAGTGCAAGATACGCTAGATGTATGGTTTGACTCAGGTGTTTCACACGCATGTGTTGTAGACGCACGTGAAGACTTGGTTGGTCCAGCTGATTTATACCTTGAAGGTTCTGATCAACACCGTGGTTGGTTTATGTCATCAATGATGACATCAGTGGCTATTAATGGTCATGCGCCATACCGCCAAGTATTGACCCATGGTTTTACTGTTGATGAAAACGGCCGCAAAATGTCTAAGTCACTAGGCAATGTTATTTCACCACAAAATGTGATGAATAAACTAGGCGCCGATATTCTTCGTTTATGGGTTGCCTCTACCGATTACACGGCAGAAATGACTGTGTCGGATGAAATATTTAAGCGCTCTGCCGATCGCTACCGCCGTATTCGTAACACGAGCCGTTACTTACTAGCTAACCTAAATGGTTTTGATCCAAAAACAGATCAAGTGGCTATTGATGACATGGTTGAGCTTGATAAGTGGATTGTTGGTCGTGCTGCTCAGTTGCAAGACGAAATTTTAGCCGCATACGATAGCTACCAAATGCTATTAGTAACGCAAAAGCTAATGAACTTCTGTACAGGTGAGCTTGGTTCGTTCTACCTTGATGTTATTAAAGATCGTCAATACACAGCTAAGAGTGACAGTCATGCACGTCGTTCTTGTCAAACAGCGCTTTATCATATTGCAGAAGCTATGACGCGTTGGATGGCGCCTATTATGAGCTTTACCGCACAAGAAATTTGGGAAGCATTACCGGGCGAGCGTAGTGACTACGTATTTACATCAGTTTGGTACGATGGCTTACAAGCGCCAACTAATAGCCAATTTAGCAACGATGACTGGTTAGAAATTTTAACAGTGCGCGACGAAGTAAACCGCTTATTAGAAGCTGCACGTAAAGAAGAAGTCATTGGTGCAACGCTTCAAGCAACGGTTAATTTATTCACGGGTAAAGAGCTTGCCGCTAAATTAAATGCGCTTGGTGATGAGCTACGTTTTGTATTATTAACATCAGCTGTAAATGTTTCTGAAGTTGATAGTCAGCCTGCTGATACACAAGCTACCGAAATTGAAGGTTTATTCATTAGTGTTGCTGCAACAGATGCTGCTAAATGTGAGCGTTGTTGGCATTACAGTGAAGATGTAGGTGTTAACCCTGCTCATCCTGAAATTTGTGGCCGTTGTGTAAGTAATGTTGACGGCGAAGGCGAAAAGCGTCAATTCGCTTAGGAGTTATTCTTAGTGAGCAAACTAGCCCAAAAAAGTGGTTTAGTGTGGCTTTGGTTGAGTCTATTACTATTGGTAATAGACTTTGCCAGTAAAACACTTGTTGTAGGGACTATGGCTTATCAAGAGTCGATAAACTTACTCCCTGTTTTTAGTATTACTTATGTGCATAACTATGGTGCTGCTTATAGCTTTTTAAGTGAAGCGGGTGGTTGGCAGCGTTGGTTTTTAAGTGCGATTGCCATTGCTATTAGTGCTTTACTGGTGTGGTGGCTAAAACGCTTACCTGCAACAAACAAAGTACTATGCGGTGCTTATGCACTGGTACTTGCAGGCGCTATTGGTAATTTATACGATCGTATTGCGTATGGTTATGTAATCGACTTTATTCACGTATTTTATAAAGACTCACATTTTCCTGTATTCAATATTGCCGATTGCGCTATTTGTATTGGCGCAGCATTATTGTTATTTGACGCCTTTACCGGCGAGAGTCCGAAGGAGCATAAAGCATGAGCCAAGCTGTAATTGGTGAAAACTCGCAAGTTATCTTCCATTTTTCTATTAAATTAGAAGATGGCTCTGCCGCTGATTCTACCAAGGTGCATAATAAGCCTGCTAAATTAACAATGGGTGATGGTAGCTTAACGGCAAACTTCGAAAAATGTTTATTAGGGCTAACTGCAGGCGAAAGTAAAACGTTTGAATTAGAACCTGAAGATGCGTTTGGTCAGCCAAACCCAGATAATATTTACTACGTTGACCGTAGTAAGTTTGGTCCAGAAACACCAGCTAAGGTAGGTGCAATTATTGCGTTTACTCAACCTGATGGCACTGAGCTTCCTGGTTTAGTTCGCGAAGTGCAAGGTGAATCGGTAACGATTGATTTTAACCATCCTTTATCTGGTCAGCGCCTAACGTTTGAAGTGGATATTATTGAGGTGGAAGGTTAATGGAAATATTATTAGCTAACCCACGAGGCTTTTGCGCTGGTGTTGACCGTGCTATTAGTATTGTTGAGCGCGCTTTAGATATTTTTGAAAAGCCAATTTATGTTCGCCACGAAGTAGTACATAACCGCTATGTAGTTGATGGATTAAAAAGTCGTGGTGCGGTTTTTGTTGAAGAGCTTGATCAAGTACCTGACGACAGCATTGTTATTTTTAGCGCACATGGCGTATCGCAAGCTGTTCGTTCTGAGGCAAAACGTCGTGATTTAAAAGTATTTGATGCAACGTGTCCGCTTGTAACTAAAGTACATATGGAAGTTACACGTGCGAGTCGTAAAGGTATTGAGTGTATTTTAATTGGTCATCATGGTCACCCTGAAGTAGAGGGAACAATGGGACAATATGATAACTCAGACGGTGGTATTTATCTTGTTGAAACCGTTGATGATGTTGTTGCGCTTAATGTAAAAAATGCTGAAAATCTTTTTTATTGTAGCCAAACAACACTCTCTGTTGATGACACTGCTGATGTTATAGATGAACTGCGCAACAAGTTTCCATCAATTGATGGACCTCGCAAAGATGATATTTGTTATGCAACGCAAAATCGTCAGGACGCTGTTCGTGACCTAGCTGATAAAGTTGATGTGCTATTAGTTGTAGGGGCTAAAAACAGCTCTAACTCTAATCGCCTACGTGAACTTGCAGATAAAATGGGCACTGTAGCTTATTTAATTGATGACGCAACTGATGTGCAAGAGCAGTGGGTTTCAGGTTCTAAATCAGTAGGTGTAACTGCGGGAGCATCTGCGCCAGAAGTACTTGTACAACAAGTAATAAGCCGATTAAAAGAGCTAGGTGGTACACAGGTTGTTGAGAACCCTGGCGAAGCAGAAAATATAGTATTTGCTGTTCCTGTAGAGCTACGTTAATTTAAATATATTAAACATTTAGATTAAAGGAGAGTCGTTATGAGCAAGTCACTTAAAAATGATGGTTTGCTTTTTTCGGCTCTTTTTAATGAACGAGGCGTATTAGCCACGCTTATTGTTTCTCAAGTTATTGCTATTGTTTTAGCTTTTGCACCCAATGTAGAAGGAGATATTTGGTTACGACTTGGGATCATTAGTTTATTTTTACATTTAATTGTTTTAGTCGGCACCTCTTCTTTATATTTTTGTAGATCATTTTTACAGAACCGCACTCAAGCTTTTCAGTTAAGTCTATTTTTTGCCTCTTTTTTATTATCTACCTGTATTTTTAGTATTTTATTTTCTCATTTTGCTTTTGATATAGATGATACAAATAACCTAATTTATTTTACACTTCGTAATTGTATTATAGTGGCTTTACTAGCAGCTTTATTTGTCCAATTTTTATTAATTCATTTTGAAAAAGAGCAGCAAACTAAAGCACTTTCTCGTGCTGAGCTTGATGCCTTACAAGCCAGAATACGTCCTCATTTTTTATATAATAGTTTAAACACTGCTGCAGAGCTTACTCATCATGATGCTGATGCTGCAGAGCAAGCAATTTTAGCATTAGCCGCCTTATCGCAGGCTGCAATGCACTCAGGAAAAAACGTATTACTTGCGGATGAAATAACGCTGAGTAAGCAATATATCGCACTTGAAACGTGGCGTTTTGGTAATCGCTTAAGAGTTGATTGGCAAATCCCCAATGAGCTGCCAGCACTAAGTATTCCTTGCTTAACCCTGCAGCCATTAATTGAAAATGCGGTATGCCACGGCGTTGAAACAAGTGAGCATGGCGCTGAAATAAAAGTAGAGCTACATATCACTACCGGCTATATAACCATGATTGTTTCTAACCCTATAACAATTTCTAATACTCAAACTAGGCCTAATAACGGAATGGCGCTTGAAAATATTCGCCAGCGATTAAATATTTACTATAAAAATAAAGCGCAACTAACAATTACTAATAAAAATGATGTGTTTAGAGTAAAGGTCGTTATTCCTAAACTAATAGGGGGCAGTGTATGAATGTACTCATTGTTGATGACGAACCTTTGGCGAGATCTCGCTTAATTCGTTTGTTAGCACATGATAAAAGTATAGTTGTGCAAGGTGAGGCAAGTAATGGTAATGAAGCCTTAGCACTTGCTAAAAAGCAAACGCCCGATTTGATTTTTTTAGATGTTGATATGCCCGGTATGAATGGTTTACAAGTTGCTAATGAGCTCAATAGTTTAACCCTACCGCCTGCAGTTGTGTTTATAACAGCGCACCCTGAGCATGCCTTTGATGCTTTACAGTTAAGTGCTGCAGGTTATTTAGTTAAACCTATTACAGAGCAATCATTACAAAAGGTACTTCAGCAAGTAGGCCGTTTAAATAAAGTACATATTCAAAAACAACAAAATGTAAAAGTGTCTTATCAATTAGCGGGCACTCTTCGTAGTGTTGATATAAATGATGTTTTGTACTTTAGTGCAGAAGAAAAATATACCAAAATGATATTCTGTGGTGGAGAGGCTCTACTTGAGCAAAGCTTAAAGCAATTAGAACTGCAATATCCCGCATATGTTTTACGAATTCACCGCAATACGTTAGTTAATAAACAAAAAGTAATAGCCTTGCATTCAAAAGCGAATGGCAATCATATGATTGAGCTACAAGGGTGCAGTGAGTTATTGCCAGTGAGCCGCCGCGAGCTTAAATTAGTTAAAAATACGCTTTAGACTTATTTCGCAATTAAGTTGCCTCTGACTTAAATGCATTTACGCTTAATTACTACTGTTTTGTTGAATGAGCCGATTTAATTAACCGTTTATCAACAAATATAACCGCTTGTCTTAGTCCTCATTGATTCCTCAAATAAATAGCATAAACTTATAATCAGATAATTTTTATTTGGTTCTACTATGCAGTCATCTCAAACAAAAGTGCAAAGAGGCTTCACTCTAATTGAAGTGTTAATTGCATTTATTATTCTTAGTTTTGGCCTTTTAGGCGCAGTTGCCCTGCAAGCAAAAGCAAAGCAAGCAAGCTTTGATTCTATGCAACGTGCTGCTGCAGTTGCACTTGGTAATGATATTGTGCAGCGTATCCGAGCCAACGATACCATTGCATCTATTGAAAAATATGGAAAGGCGAAAATAGATAGTAGCGGTGCACTTGCTACAACTAAGGCTTGTTTTGGAAGTCCCTGTAATTCATCAGCAATAGCGGATATGGATATAGTGCAATGGAAACGTGCCATTCAAGCTCGTGAAAATACAGGTACTTTAGATGATGCGACAATATGTATAAATCCAACATCAGTGGCAGATACTGGAGGGAAAGGGTTCAACATTGAGGTAATTATATCATGGCAAGGGCGACAAGAGTTTAAAGCAAATACAGATACAGGAAAAATTACCTGTGGTGATAAAACTAACAATAAACGCCGTTTAGTGGTTTTAACCAGTTATATATATGTGAGGAGTTAACATGAAGCAAAAAGGGTTTACTCTTGTAGAAGTTATGATTTCACTATTTATTGGCGGTTTAATTTTAGGTGGTGTCATGTTTACTTACCTTGGCATGAAATTAACTACAAAGGACACGATGACAATTGGTGAGATCCAAGAGTCAGGACGCTTAGCTATAAATATTATGCAACGTGATATTGAGCAAGTTGGATTTTGGGGTACTTATTATGATGATTCATTTACTGCTATAAATACCACCGTAACCTCCAAAGTTAGTGGCAAAGATTGCGTTGAAGGAACTAATAATGGGAGCTTTCCTGATCTAACAAGTAGTAGTAATTTTCGTACTATATATGCAGAAACAGCTAAAAGTACAAGTGAGTTAAACTGTATAGCTGATGTAACTAAAGGGACAGACATTCTCCAACTTAAATTTTTACAAGGAAATTCCCAGTATAATGGTATTACAGGTACTAACAGTACAACCGATAACATAGATTATTTTATTGCCGAGCAAGAACAAGCAAGTTTTGTAACCGGTAAATATACTCCGACAAATATCAATGCAACTATTTGGCCATATAGTCACCATGTTTATTATATTTCAGAGCAAGAGTATGAAGTTAATAATAAAAAAATAAAAGTACCTGTATTAAAACGAAAACGATTAGTAAAAGGAAAAATGACCACTGAAACGATAATGGAAGGTGTTGAAAATATGCGTTTCCTTTTTGGCCTTGATACTAACAGTGATAGCAAGGTTGACACTTATAAAAGTGCTGCAGATATAACTGCTACAGAATGGGAAAACCGTAAAGGTATTTTAACCGTTCAACTTTTCTTATTAATTAGATCACTAGAACCCGATCCTGGTTTAAAAATTAAAAATAAAAAATACATACTTGGGGAAGGAGAGACTCCTAGGGAACTAAGTTTTGATGATAATTATAGGCGCACTGTTTTCACAACAACTATTCGTTTAAGTAATGTTGGAGGTAATCTATGGAAAATTTAAAGTTGTTACCAAGTAAGCAACAAGGTGTGGTGCTTTTAACCGCATTAATTATGGTGATAGCAGTTACCGGCATTGCAGTTACTCTTATGAGTAGTAGTACAATTGATATTAAAATTACTAATGCAGCGCAAGAACGAGAGGTTGCAGAAAATCAATTGATTGGCGAAGTGCAAAGAGTGATTGCGTCAGAAGCTAAAGAAGGTGCTGATAGTGACTTTTTTCTTACTCCTGATGAGATCGCTACAGATTCGGGTAAGCTTGATGCTGATGGTAATAAAATCACTATACCAGAGAAGGACATTACAGAGCCTGGACACGAAATGAAAAGTATAATGACGAACTTAAATAATGGTTTATTAGAACTTAATTGCCCTCGTAGTTATAGTTTTACAGCGGGTGTTTCATGCAACATGATTCAAGTATCTACTACGATAGAATATGGCTCTAAAAGCAAGCACCAGTTAACTATTGTGACAGGTATAGCTCAAGAGATGGCCAGTACGGGTAAGGGAATTTAAGATGAAATTTAAACTTTATATCGTACTCGTTTTATTATTTACATCAGTAATTAATATGCATGTATACGCTGAGGATATTGAGCTTTACGTAAATAAAGATGCTAATTCAGATGAAAAACCGCGAGTACTATTAATTTTTGATACCTCCGGGAGTATGGCTTTTTCTTCAAGTACAGGGGATGAGTGTAACGATAGGTGGTCAGGTAATCGAAGATTATGCTCTGAT
The DNA here is from genome assembly GCF_014077565.1 of Pseudoalteromonas sp. 5Ae-yellow. Classification (NCBI taxonomy): domain Bacteria; kingdom Pseudomonadati; phylum Pseudomonadota; class Gammaproteobacteria; order Alteromonadales; family Pseudoalteromonadaceae; genus Pseudoalteromonas; species Pseudoalteromonas sp. 5Ae-yellow. The sequence goes on along the minus strand of NZ_JACGWD010000025.1, from coordinate 5,304 downwards.
AGTAGACTTGAAGCAGCTCAAGGGGCTATGGATAAACTGGTAACTGACAATGCAGGTTCAATCGATTTTGGCTTAATGCGCTTTAATGGTAACGAAGGAGGTTATGTTTTAAATGGCATCGGTAGTTCGCCCGATTCCATAAAAGCATCTATTAATGATCTTCCTGCAAGTGGGGGGACTCCATTAGCTGAAACATTGTGGGAGGCTTATTTATATATTACAGGAAAAGAGTTGGACTATGCTTTTGATGTGAGCAGAAACAAAAGAGATATAACGATAGAAACTCCAATAGTTACGCAAGAAATTGTTAGAAAATGCAAAGATGTTCCTTATAGATATTGGAGTCGATGGTACAGTAAATGGGTTTGGGGGACTAAAGAGGAATGCACATCTGTTTTAGAAGATGTTGTTTCTAGCTATTCTTATATATCACCTTTTGCTGATAGTGTGGCTGAAGCAAAGCGGTGTGATAATTCAGTAAATATTATCTATATGACAGATGGAGACCCATCTTCGGGAAGTGATAATGGAAGCGATTATGATATTAGCGCCGAGCATAATAAGTATTTTGGTCGTGCTTTAACTGGCGATGATTATGTATACAGTAACCTTTTGCATCAATTAGCTAAAATCATTCATGGAACAGACGACACAATTGTCGATTTGTACCCTTCTACTCCCGATATTAATGAAACAGGGCGTCTATATACGATTGGGTTTGGCTCTGGTATGACTGCAGATGGTCAAAACTTATTAAAACAAGCCTCAACATTAGGTGGTGGTAAAAATTTGCCTGCAACTACACCAGAAAAGCTTTCTGAAGCTTTAAATAATGCTGTAGCAGCGATTAGACAGGAAAATAGTACTTTTACAGCCCCTTCAGTTGCAAGTAATAATGTAGATCAAACTCGGAGTCGAGATGCCATATACTTAGGTATGTTTTACCCTGAAAAGCATACAAGATGGCGTGGTAATCTAAAAAAACTGAAATTATCAGGTAACAAAGTTATTGATTCCAAAGATATTGAGGCGTTTGATAGTGATGGCCTTATAAAAACGAGTGCGCATACATTTTGGAGTGCTGATGGAACTTCCGATGGTAGCTCTGTAAAAGAGGGTGGAGTAAATGCTGCATTAATAAGCAGTGACAATACTCGCAAAATACTTACAAACGCAAATACTAATGCATTAATAGATTTTAATCTTGATAAAATTAAAAGTGCCTATGACACTAATAAAAAAGCTGCTGTTATTTTTGATGTAAATGAATCTGACTTAAAAAATACTATAGATTGGGCGCGTGGAGTTGATGTTGATAATGAATTTTCAACATCTGCAGTGCGCGGTGATATATTTGGTGATCCACTACACTCAAAGCCAGTTGCAATAGATTATGGTAACGGTGATATTCGTATTTTAATTGGCACTAATGCTGGTTTTTTACATATGTTTAAAGATGATGATACTAATAATAAAGTTAGTGAAAGTTGGGCGTTTATTCCCTCTGACCTATACAAAATCATTAAGCCTCTTCGTGAAAAAGAGAGTGGTAAAAAATACGGCATAGATGGACCTATTAGCGTTTATTTCAACAATAAGAGCCTAAATGATAAAGGTTTAAATGATGGAACTATTAACGCAAACAAAGGCGACCAAGTCTGGGCTGCTGTAGGTATGCGCAGAGGCGGTCGTAATTATTATGGCTTAGATATTACAAAGCCAGACTCCCCAAGTTTAATGTGGACTATTAAAGGCGGCGAAGGGAAATATAAAAACCTTGGCCAAACGTGGTCTAAACCCCAAGTTGCTTATATAAAATCAAAAGGAAATACCCCCCTTTTAATATTTGGGGCTGGTTATGATATTAATAAAGATTCGAATGATGCCGATAAAGCTAATATAAAAACTAAAGACAAAGTTGGCCGCGGTATTTATATCGTTGATGCAAAAACAGGTGAGAAAGTTTGGATTTTAGCACCTAAGGAAGATGCATCTAAGGATGCTGAGTTTAAGGGAGAATATAGTATTGCTGCTGATGTAACGTTATTGGATTCTAATTATGATGGCTATACAGACCGTATATATGCTGCAGATACCGGTGGAGGTATTTGGCGTATAGATATATCAGATGAAGGTGAATTTAGTCATTTTCAGTTAGCCGATCTTGGTAGTGATGCCGATAGACGCTTTTTTTACAAGCCCGTAGTGGCGAGAACTATGTTTAGTAAAGTAACTATAACCGATGATGGTGTAGTCACTCGATTAGATACACCTTATGATGCAATTGTGATTGGTAGTGGAAATCGTTCTAACCCTAATGGAGGAGGCACTGCTGATGAATTATTTATGATTAGAGATGAAAATACAGTTACTAAATTATTCGAATCTGCGCCTGAAGTTATAACGCCTAGTATGTTAATGGGGATGAATAATGATAAATTTGGTAGTGCATTAGATAATGTAACTGAGTTTGTAAAATTAGAAGATGAACTTGCGAATGATTTTGTTGGGTGGCGTTATAAACTCGCTACTGGTGAAAAGTCGTTAGCAGCAGCAACCGTTGTTGGTGGTGTTGCTTATTTTACATCTTTTACTCCGACGTTGGATTCATCAATTAAAAATCAATGTTCATTAAGTGGAGGAGGGGGCTCTCTTTACGCATTTCATTTGCACTACGGTACTAAAGTTTATGACGATCTGAAATTTGCTACAAGTACAGAGGTGCCAGATACGCCCCAACTTTATTTTGGTTCTTCATGTGCAGATAGTGATGATAACGGAAAGTGCGATGATGATCCTGATGAGGTAGTAAAAAGTCAGTTTTATTTAATTGGTCCGGGCATCAAAGGTGAAAATGCTGAAAACCCGCTCCAACCACTTGAAATTACAGGCCCAGGATTAAAAGTTGTAGATGATAAAATACAACTTGTTAATGACAAAGCATTAGGATTTGGGTTTAAAACACAACAAACATATATTTATAAACGTGAAGAAAATGATGAAAACATGCAGAATGAAGACGATTAAGGAGGTTTGAATGATAAAAAAACAACGTGGGTTTACCTTAATTGAGCTGATGATAGCTGTTGCTATCGTCGGCATACTTGCAGCAATTGCATTGCCTAATTATACAGAGTATGTGAAGCGTGCTTCGCGCGCAGAGGCCGTTGCTGCATTATTAGATGCAGCTAATAAGCAAGAGCAGTACTTTGTAGATAACAGAGAGTATACAGAATTAGCGAGTGATTTAGGGATTCAAAGTAAAACAGAGAATGGGCATTTCGAATTAGCGATTAAAGTAGTTGATAAAAATACTTTTACAATCACAGCAAAACCTATTGCAGGGCCGGTAAAAGGAGATGGTGATTGCACCGAGCTATCTATAACTGATATAGGTACTAAAGGCGCGCAAGGGGCAAAAACAAACGAAGGAAAGGATGTTGACTATTGCTGGGGTCGATAGCCAAGATTACTTCTTCTGACACTTATCAGTTGATTTGATGCGAATTCTACCCGTTTGACTTACAGATAAAGCCAATCCTTCGAGATTGGCTTTATTGCTATTGGGGCAATATATAAAAGTTCCATTTTGAAAACCATTTAAAGAGCCATCTGGACGAAATGTAATGGCGTTGCGGGGGTACTCTAAAGTATCGGCCTCATTAACATCCTCGAAAGTGCTTAAGAGTAGTTCATCATCATCTAGAGTCGTTGATTTATCTTTGTCGATAAACAGTGACATTTGACCATCCCATTCGTCTTTTGTGCATTGGCTGTCTTTTAGTGCGCAAAGCGTGACGTAAGTAGCATTTTCAATTGCGTAAAGGCGGCCGTAATTTATATTTCGGTGTAGTAGATTCACATGGTTATCTAATCGGTTTTTAGCCAATAAGTCTGGATAAAACCACATCGATAATTGACTGATTACACTGACAACAGCAATTGATACCATTAATTCGAGAAGTGTCACTCCCTTGTTTTTTGATATTGATAATCTCATCCTTGAAGACCTGAGTTAATAAATGATTAACTCAGTCTAGTAAATGATACAAATATGACAAGATATAATTGTACGTTTTTTAATCACATTTTTCAGCGGTGTCACCAAGGTAAAAAGCAGTACCAGATACTGATACATTCAGCGCTTTATTGTTTTCATTGTCATTATTGGGGCAGTATACAAAGCCCGTAAAGCTACCTGAGCCAGCTAAACTTGTCGTAATACGACCGCTCGTATTAAACCGAAGGCTATTATTACCAGAGAATTTTATTCTATCGCTAGACGGAGTTTCTGACATTACACGTAATAGACTATCGTTTGCGCTTTTATAACTTCCGTCATTATCAGTATCTATAAATAAAATAACGGTATTAGTTGATGCCCATTCACTTTGGCATGTGAGACTTGAGCTACTACTTGTAACTGTATTGGGAGCAGGGCATACAATGACTATTTCATCTGTACTTGCAGCTTGAGCACGGGCGTAGCTAATATTTCTTTTTAATTCCAACAAAAAATTCTCAGCTCTATTTTCTTCTAGCATATCGCTGCTATTCCAAATCGCAATTGATGCAATAATGCCAACGATAGCTACGGTTACCATGAGTTCTAAAAGGGTGAACCCGTTTTGTTTGTTTTTCATATTAATCTCATTTACTGCTAGTCATTTAAGTATAGCTATTTTTATATAATAAATTATATCACGATCGGTTGTTTTATCACCGTAATTCAATTGCTTTGTTTGCTATGAACACTATGATTGTCTAAAATCGAGGCAACTGAAGCTTTCAAAAGTAATTAATATGAAAAAAATAGAAGCAATTATTAAACCTTTTAAGTTAGATGATGTGCGTGAAGCGTTGTCTGATGTAGGTATTACGGGGATGACGGTAAGCGAAGTTAAAGGCTTTGGACGTCAAAAAGGTCACACAGAGCTATATCGTGGCGCAGAGTATATGGTCGATTTTTTACCTAAAGTAAAACTTGATATTGTATTGACTGATGAAGATGTAGACCGTGCAATTGAAGTTATTGTAAAAACGGCGCAAACAGGAAAAATCGGTGATGGTAAAATATTTGTCACAGATGTTGAGCGTGTAATACGTATTCGTACTGCAGAGGAAGATGAAGAAGCGATTTAAGCTTGTTTTTCTATGTAGTAAAAAGGCGCTTAGTAAGCTGTCTCTTGATCACAAGTCTGACTCAAGAGATTTTGCTAAATCGTAGCCTTCCAGAATGGCTTGTAACTTAAGCCATCCTTGCCATAACACTTTCACAGATGCACGCCCTGTGCGCTTGGTATC
>NZ_JACGWD010000031.1:0-45481 GCF_014077565.1 Pseudoalteromonas sp. 5Ae-yellow | reverse complement strand
TGCCGAACTCAGTAGTGAAACGAAACAGCGCCGATGATAGTGTAGCATTTGCTATGTGAAAGTAGGACATTACCAGGCTTCAAATTGTAGAAAGCCCGGATCTAACGATTCGGGCTTTTTTACGTCTACAGAAAAGTAAAATGCGCGCAATTAATAGACACTCACATTAACACCCATCGCGTAGGTCGGGTGAGCGCAGCGACTCCCGACGCTAGAATCACCATAAGTGCGCACTTATAACACTTAAACTTCAATTCTAACCTCACGATATAGCTTCATATTTTCACTAAATTATACTCAGATCTCAGCGCTTCTCGTTTCTTCTCATTTTGTTGCAATTTCATTCTTGGTTTAATAAGTGACCTGTGTAAAACTAGCTAAGTTAATTTAGTAAATCAGGTGACATGAATGTCGAATATTAAAGCTTGGAAACTTATGAGCCTGTTTTGTTTGTTCGCAGTGCTTATAGGTTGTCAATCTAAAGAAGAGCAGCTGCAACAAACAATTCAAGAGTCTATTAAAAAGGTAGATACGGAGCTGTCTCAGCTTGGTACTGCACTCGATAATGGAAGCGTACGCAATGCTGTATTACTTAAAGAATATGGCGAGCTTCTTAAAAAACAACAACCAGAACTTACAAAGGTTGTTGATGTAATTACCCTTGATGCAACGCGCCAAGGCGCACTTTATAGTGGTTTAACACAGCGACTTAAAGATGTGAAAGGTACTTATTTAATTCCCCCTTATGAAGATACGCTACATAGTATTGATTTGTTGCGTGAAGCAGCCAAACCAACGCTATTCTCTGATGCGTTAACCGATCCTATCAATATGCTAGCTGATATGTCTAAAGGTGCTTTAGCACGTGTAGGTGCAATTAGTAAGCAAGCTGAAGGTGAGGGTGTTGGTAACCAAATGGTTGGTAATCCTAACTATGGTAATTGGCAATCAAATAGTAATGGTATTAGCTTTTGGCAATGGTACGGAATGTACCGTATTTTAGGCGATGTATTTGATCGTGTTGAATACGGAAGCTGGAGCAAACGCCGAAAGTATAGTTATTACAATGACTATGGCCGTTCACGTTATTCAAGCCCTAAACAAATTAAAACCCAAAGCGCTTTAGAAACACGTACGCGTCAAACATACCAACGCCAAGGTAAACAGTTTACAAGCCCTTATGCGAGTAAGAAAACAGGTGCATCAGGTTTAAGCCGCAGCAGTTATACGCCACCAAAAAGCCGCAGTAGTTATTCTCGTTCGAGCAGTTATAGCAATAGCTCTGGATCGGTGCGTGATAGTGGTAGCAGAACCTCTCGTGGCGTGAGCCGTGGTAAGTAAAAGAATAAAGTTGGAGTTAGAATAATATGTATGAATTTAATGGAATAACTATGTGGTCGCTGCAAGCGCTGGCGATTGATTTTGCAATTATTGTTTTATTATTTGTAAGCCTTAAATATATAAAAGGCTGGGTTTCAAACTTACATGCAAATGATGAAATAACAGAGCGTGATAACTTTGCCTTTGGTATTAGCTTTGCCGCTGGTTTAGTGGCACTGGCGATTGTATTAACAGGTGTAAGTAGTGGTGCTTTTGCTGCAACATTGCAACAAGAAGCACTGCAAATGTTAGCTTACGGCGCATTAGCAATTGTACTTATTAAGTTGGGTCACTTTTTTCAAGATAAAGTAGCGCTTCGTAAAGCAAGCCTGCACGACGAAATAGTTAAAGGTAACGTTACAGCTTCAATAATTGATTTTGGTCATGTTGTTAGCGTTGCAATAGTTATTCGCTCAGCACTTTTATGGGTGGCTACTGATGGCTGGCATGGTCTTCCAATTGTAATTGCTGCCTTTATTATAGGTAGTGTTGTATTACTACTTGTTAGCCAGTACCGAGTGCAGTTATTTAAGCGTACAAACAAAAGTGGCGACTGCCTACAACAAGCAATTGTTGATGGTAACTTAGCTGTGGGTATTCGTTACGCTGGATTTTTAATAGGTAGTGCATTAGCTATTACAGCTGCAACGGGTGTTGCGCCATACGCTGCTGATAACATTAATGCGAGTTTACTATACTGGGCTATTAGCGCTGTTGTGAGCCTTGTCGCATTTATTATTTTGCACTTAGTGACAATTAAAATAATTTTATCTGGTTGCGATATTTCCGATGAAGTTAATCGTCAAAAAAATGTAGGTGTAGCAGCTATTTCTGCAGCAGTATCATTTGCTGTAGGTATCACTATGGCAACCTTACTAGGCGCATAATCAGTGTCATCAACCAACACTCCCCCAAGTAAGTCTCGCTTACTTGGGCACGACATATTACTAATTACTGTTATGGCCGTGCTTGCTGGGTGCGGCCTTATTTATGAATACTTACTGTCTCATTATGCGGGCCGTGTACTTGGCTCAGTAGAAAGCGCTATTTACGCCATGATCGGTACTATGATTGTAGCAATGGGCTTAGGCGCTTTTTTAGCGCGTTGGTTTAAAGATGCATTTACCGCTTTTGCTTGGCTAGAAAGCATTATTGCTTTGGTTGGCATGGGCTGCATTTTAGCGATAGCGGGTGTAATAGCTGTAAGTTATTCTCTTCCTCATTTATTTTCGAGTATTTTTAATTTACCCCCAGATGTTGTACTTAATGGTTACGTATTTCAAAAGCTACAAGAGTGGTCACGTTTTCTACCTTATGTTTTTGGTTTAATACTGGGCTTATTTATTGGTATGGAAATACCGCTTATAGCGCGCATTCGTCAGCACGTTTATGGTCGTTTTTTAGAAAACAACGCAGGGACTATTTATGGTGCCGATTATATTGGTGCTGGTATTGGTGCCGCCATTTGGGTAAGTATCATGCTCTCAATGCCTATAATGCAAGCTGCGGCGTGGACGGCGTTATTTAATATTATCGCAGGGCTCGCATTTTTATGGCGTTACCATGCCCATGTACGCTTTGCTAAGGTACTTTTAGTTTGCCATATAGTACTGCTGGCATTGTTTGGCTTTATTTTAGTATTTGGCAGTAGCTGGATGAACAATCTAAGTAATGTTTTATACAAAGATAAAGTAATTTATTCGCAAGCAACCAAATACCAGCACGTAGTTTTAACCGAAAGGTTAAGCAAAAACCAACCTCAGCCAATCACCGATTTATATTTAAATGGGCGTTTGCAGTTCTCAAGTATTGATGAACAAATATATCATTCAATGCTGGTTTACCCTGCAATGCTTGCCTCTAACAGACACGACCGTGTATTAATAATTGGTGGTGGTGACGGGCTTGCACTTAGAGATGTTTTAAAATGGCCTGTGAGTGAAGTAACGTTAATAGATTTAGACGCGCAGCTTCTCAATTTATTTGGTCATAAAGACGGTGACTTTACCCCGCCAGAGCACATCAATAAGCGATTACTACAGCTAAACAATAAATCGATGCAAGACTCGCGAGCCAACATAATTGTGGGTGATGCATTTTTAGAAGTAGAAAAGCTACTTGACCAATCTAAGCAGTTCGACACTATCTTAATTGATTTACCGGACCCGAATCACCCTGATCTAAATAAAATGTACAGTGATTACTTTTATAATCATGTACGTCAGTTATTAGCACCCGATGGCGCAATGGCGGTTCAATCAACTTCACCTTACCACGCTAAAAAAGCGTTTTTAAGCATTGCTAAAACAGTTAAAGCCGCAGGGTTTGAGTATGTTGAGCAATATCAGCAAAACATACCTTCGTTTGGGCAGTGGGGCTGGACTATAGCCACTAAAATGGGGCAGTCGGCTAGTGGCCGTATTAATGATGCGACGGCTATGCCTGTGCCATCAAGATGGATTAGTAAAGAATATTTATTGGCAAGTTTTGTATTTCCTAACCACTACTTTGAACAAGTTAAAAGTATTGAGGTCAATAGGTTAGGATCTGGTCAGCTTTATGATTACTACCGAACTGCATGGCAAATAGAAAGCGAATTGTATAAAAACTAACAAAACATGGTTGACATAATATGTCGACCATGAGAATCTTAACTCAGACATAATATGTCAAACGACAAAAGGCAGAGACATGGAATTAAATGAACTTTCAATAAAATTAGCTTCTTTTGAAACTGAAGGCGCTAACTTTGAGTCTTTCTTGATTGCCAACCCAGGCGAGCAAGATGTTTTACAAGTCATTGTTGATGGAAATGATGAACTTCCAATTTTTGTTACACAAACGCAAGAGCAGTTGTTATGTATTAGCTACTTGTTTGACGAAGATGAAGTTAAGAGTGAATTACGCAACGAGTTAAACGAAACATTACTACGTTTAAACGTGCCAATTCCACTGAGTGCATTTGCTAAAATCGATAACAAATACGCGATTTTTGGTGCACTGTCGGTAAATTCATCATTAGATGACGTTACCCACGAACTAGTGACTTTAGCCGATAACGCTATCGATGCACTAGAAGCCGTGACCTTGTATTTAAACGATTAATAGCCAGTTAGTGGAGTTAAGATTATGAGTATTTTAAAAAAATTATTTACAGCAGTACGTGGCGGCGCTCGTGAAGCAGGCGAAGCAATTGTAGACAAAAATGGCATCCGTATTTTTGAGCAAGAAATTGCAGACGCGCAAAATGCACTTCACCGCGCAAAAAAAAGCCTTACAGAAGTAATGGCTAAAGAAATGCAAACTAAGCGTAAAATTAGCGCTGTAGATGCATCAATCGCTGAACATGAAGCGTATGCAGGCCAAGCTCTTGAAAAGGGCAACGAAGCGTTAGCATTAGAAATTGCAGAAAAAATTGGTGACTTTGAAGCAGAAAAAGCCGAAAACGAGCAAGTATTATCTGGTTTTAGTAACCATATTGTTGCGCTTAAGCAGCAAGTTAAAGATGCTGAAAAATCAATTAAAGAGAATCAGCGCCAGCTTACAATGGTTAAAACCACTGAAAGCGTACAGCAAGCAACAATGGCTGTTAACAGCACGCTTAATACAAACAGCTCGTCTATGACATCGGCTCGTCAATCGCTTGAACGCATTAAACAGCGTCAACAAGATCGTAGCGACCAGCTAGGTGCTGCAAAGCAACTTGAGTCAGACGTAAATGGCGATGACTTAAAAGCAAAAATGGCTGAAGCAGGCATTGGCGACACAAGTCCAAAAAGTGCTGATATTTTAGCCCGCATCAAAGCGAAGCAAAATAGCTAACCATTACGTTTATACTTTAAAAAGGTAACCGAGTTTTGCTCAGTTACCTTTTTTGCTTAGAAGGCAGCCTTCCTATGTTTAATTTTTTCAAATCTAAAAAAGAGCCAGAGCGTCAGCTTAATCATCCGAGCGAGCTAAAAAAAGGCGACATGTTTAGCGTTATCGACTCATTTGCTTATCCGGCATGGTTAAAAGGTGAAACACTACGTGTTACTGATATTCAGACTTACCAATATCAGCACAGCAGCGATACTGAATTTGTACTTGAGACAAATAGCGGCCAAGTTGTATTTTTACAAATTGAGCAAGATGACGGCGAAGAGTGGGCTAACTTTTCTATTAAAATTCAGCGCAACGAAGTTGAAGAGATATTTGGCCTTGATGAGTTTGCGCGTATTTTTGATGAAGAGTCGTTAACCCACATTACAGTGCAAAATACACCAGAGCGCTTTATGCAGTTTTTAGCTAAAAGTTATCAACAAAGCGAGTCGCCTTATGTGTGTTATTTCCATAATAAAGATTACCGCAACCAAACATTGCCTCGTTATGAGCAAGAAGGTGGTGAACCATGCGAAATGATTTGTTTAGCATCAGATAATGAAGGCTTTGGTTTAAATATCGAAATTTGGGATGGCGGCGAAACCGAAGTATCGCTAACGCTCATGCGTCCAATGTCTGATATTGTAGACTTGTTTCCCGGAGATGCTAAGTGAGTGATGCTAAAGACAAGTGGTTGCGTCAGGAACAAGCTGTACGTGCCACACAAATGGCATTTGATCTAAGCAGTGAAGTTCAAAAGCTGATAAAAAAGCAAGCTATTGACCAAGAGTTAACGCCGTCAGATATGATCCGTAAAATACTTGGCTTAGATGTAAAGTCTAAAAAAACGCGTCAACGTTTATCGTTTAATTTAAATGATGATGAGATTGCGCAACTAGCCAGTCGCTTTGATGTCCCAAGTGATGATAAGCGAGCCGTAAAACAACAAGTAGCTGACTTACTAATTGCTCACACTAAAAAAACTAAGTAGTTGCACTAGATTATTATGAATATTACTCTAATTGCTTATCTACTTATTTTTGCGTTGTTTGGTACTGCGGCGAGTTATTTTGTACGCTTTATTTATGCATATTGGGTGCTTAAAACAATGCCCATGAAGTACATTATAAAAGCGGGTATTTGCGTAGTGCTGGTTGTTGTAATTTCAGCGTTAATTCCGTATTTAGGTTAACGCTGAAATTAGCTTATACGCGACCGTTTTTATTTTATATCAAACGACTGGCATTGGTGATTAATACACAGCGATTGCACTTCAAGTACTGGTGAACAATCGGTTAAGCCTTGTGCTTTATTTTGTATGCTTTCTTGTTTTGTTATTTGTTGAGCAAGCTGTTCCGCTTCTTCTTGAGAGGTGTTTAGCGTTGAATAAACAGCATATTTACTCGGTCCGCCACAAGCACGTGCACCGACTTCAAGGACTTTGCACTGAAAGCTAGCGGTGCAGCTATTATTACTCACCATGTTATTCAGATCATAGTTCAAGTCAGACAAGTTTTTACTTTGCTCATTTGACGTCACAGTACTAGCACAACCACTTAGTAATAAAATGCTGCTAGCAATGCTTATAATTGACAGTTTAACTGTTGATGGTAAACAACTCATAACGTTATCCTTAAAATGCACTTACCGCTGAGCCTTCAAGTTTAACACATTTATTTTCAACACACTGCGTGCTTGGCGTTGTTAAATGCTGACAAATGCTCATCATCCCTTTTTGTGAATTATAACTACTTTCAAGCTTAGTAATTTTGTCGCTAAGGGCTGTTACTTGATCTTCAGATGCTGCGTTTGTTGAGTACACAACAAAGCTGCTTGGCCCACCACATGCGCGACTACCTACTGCATTTACTCTACATTGAGTGCTTGTATCACACTGTTTATCTGCAATTAGTGTATCTAATTCGGTTTTAGCTGCTTTTATATCGTCTATTGAAACGTTTTTCAAATCAGCTTTTGGTATTTTTTCAGCAACTACGTTCTTTTTAGTATTTTCTTGTAATTGAGTGTTTTCTTTTAGCTCTTGCTTTGGTGCTTCAGCTTCTGAGTTGATTGTTACTTTCTGCGTTTCAGTAGGTGCTTTATCTAAGCATGCAGTTAAACAAAGTGGTAAAAGTATGGCTAACAATGGGGTACGCATAACAAACCTTGATAGTGATGAAATATTCATCACTATCATACACTGTGCATTTTTTACGGCAATAAAAACTATATTATCAAGTAATTAAAGGCACTAAAAAATTGTTCTGTTAAAGTCCGCCCTGCGTTAGTTTGGTAGGGTTGAGTAATTTTTCGAGTTCTTCGCGCGGTAGATCAGTTTCTTGTTCGGCTATATCAATAATAGGGCGGGCTTCTTTATAAGCCTGCTTCGCTATTTTTGCTGCTTTTTCATAACCGATCACCGGATTAAGCGCAGTTACCAAAATTGGATTTTTAGCGAGAGCCTTATCTATATTTGGCTGATTTACTTTAAAACTAGAAATCGCTTTATCGGCCAGTGCTTGCGCGCTATTGGCAAGTAATTCTATGCTTTGTAAAATATTATACGCAATGACTGGCAGCATCACATTCAGCTCAAAATTACCCGCCTGGCCGGCTACCGTAATAGTGGCGTCGTTACCTATTACTTGTGCACTTACCATTGCGGCTGCTTCAGGTATAACAGGATTTACTTTGCCAGGCATAATAGATGAACCTGGTTGAAGCGCTTCAAGCTCTATTTCACCTAAACCTGCAAGTGGGCCTGAGTTCATCCAGCGTAAGTCGTTCGCTATTTTCATTTGTGCGACAGCGAGTACTTTTAATTGCCCTGAAAGCGCGACGATGGCGTCTTGTGAGCCTATGTTATAAAAAAAGTTACTACTAGGCGTAAATCTAATGCCTACATTGGCACTCAGGTTTTCTGTAAATTTTGCTGCAAATTTAGGGTCTGCATTTATTCCTGTTCCAACGGCTGTACCGCCTTGTGCAAGCTCGCATACACGCTCTAAGCTATGTCTAATTCCTGCAGCGGCATGGTTAACTTGTGACTGCCATGCACTTAGAGTTTGATCAAACGTTACAGGCATTGCATCCATTAAATGCGTACGGCCCGTTTTAACTATATGGCCTACTTCAGCTTTTTTCTTTTCCAGGCTTTGCGATAAGTTTTCAAGCGAAGGAAGTAATTCATACACTACGTTTATTGCACTACTGAGTGCGATAGCAGTAGGAACTACATCGTTAGAACTTTGCCCCATGTTTACATCATCATTAGGGTGAATGCTTTCACTGCCTATCCGGCTAGCAAGCGTTGCAATAACTTCATTGGCATTCATATTTGAGCTTGTGCCCGAACCGGTTTGAAAAATATCAACGGGGAAATGCTCAATGTGCTCGCCATCAATAATACTTTGGCAAGCTTGCTCAATAGCATTGGCTTTAGCTTTGCTTAAATGCCCAAGCTCATAGTTACTTTGTGCTGCGGCTTGTTTTATATAAGCCAGTGCAGTTATAAATTGCTTCGGCATAGGTAAGCCACTAATGGCAAAATTATTAACCGCTCGCTGTGTTTGCGCTTGATAGAGTGCATCAGTAGGTACTTTTAGCTCGCCCATGCTGTCTGATTCTGTTCTAAAGTTGCTCATAAGTGTGCTCCTTAAAAAGGGTTGAATTCGTGACTAAGAATACGAGCTTCACGCTCAAGTATTAAAAATTGTGCAGTATTGTTATGCACTTTATAAAACCGTTTTAGTGCTAATAAAGGTTTGTATAACTGCTCTAGACATTGTTTACGAATAGCATTATGTATAAGAGGGTCGCACATTTTGTTTATAATTTCATGGTGTGTGCGTCTAAGGTAAAACTCTTGAAGCAAGGGGTTACGTTGTTGCTCAAATTTTTTGGCGACGTTAAGGGCGGTTTCTATGTAATCGGCAACGAGCATGGGTGCATGTAGGCCAGGTCTTAAGCAATGGCAAGAGAGTTCTTGATGGTAACGATGCTGGGCATAATTTGAATACATAAAAAAACCGACTCAAGTTAACGATAATAGTTATCATTACATTTAATCGGTTTCAGTGTAAACAGTTATTATAAAAATTATTTGCGATACTAATTTGAGTTTTAATTGTAGCCAAGAATAAATATCTGATCTGTTTCATGTTTGGTCATCGCCTGTTGATTGTGTTTAGGGTGCGAAAGTAAATCGATTACTGTAGCTCTCATATCAACGGCGTAACTATGATCGTCGGTGGTTTTTTCGGTTATAGCAATAGCTGCGTCTACAGCTGTATAAGGGGGTATATGCATAATTTTATCCTTTGAAATTTAATATAAGTTAAACCCTTTAGTGGGTTAGCTATATAAAAGCATATTACGTACCAATCATAATGAACCAGCTCAACCATATGATAGTTATGGTGTTTAAAAATTATATTTTTTTCATCACGACAAAATAAGCTAAATTTGCTTTACTGTTGTGCATTAATCTACAATTTTGGTGCACAGTAATGACAAAGCCATTTTCACAAGCCTGTGAAAACAATAAAACCCCTATTTTAGAGCAATTAAAAGTTGTATTAAAAAATACTAAAACAGTACTCGAAGTCGGTTCAGGAACCGGCCAGCATAGTGTTTTTTTTGCAGAGCAATTACCACATTTACAGTGGCATACAAGTGATCGCGCTATAAACCACGAAGGGATTAACTTATGGCACCGCGAAGCTAATTTAACTAATTTACATGCACCACTTGAGCTTGATTTAAATAATGAATGGCCAGTAGATAAGGTTGACGCTATTTATACTGCAAACACATTTCATATTGTGAGTTGGCAATTAGTTGAACGTTTTTTTGACGGTGTTAAACGTCACTTAAATAGCGACGGTATATTGTGTATTTATGGGCCATTCAAATACCAAGGTGAATTTACCAGCCCAAGTAATGATGACTTTAGTGCTTTTTTAACAGAGCGCGATCCGTCAAGTGGAATAAGAGATTTTGAAGCAGTTGAACAACTAGCTAAGCAAGTAGGGCTTACGCTTATTAGCGATACAGCCATGCCTGCAAATAATCAGTTACTCGTTTTTAAACGGCAATAATGAGCTACATTGCTCTTTATATATATCAATAAGGCCGCGTTCACGCTTTAAGTAGTCGCTTATTGCATTACTAAAGTCGCCATCAACAATATGGTGAGCAGAGTAGGTAAGTACGGGTTCAAATCCGCGTGCTATTTTGTGCTCACCTTGTGCACCCGAATGAAAACAGTTGAGTTTATGCTTTATTGCAAACTCAATACCTTGGTAATAACACAATTCAAAGTGCAGCGAATCTACTTCCTCACTTGCTCCCCAGTAGCGCCCATAAAGCGTGTTTTTACCTACTAAACTAAGTGTTGCAGCAATCACGTTATCGTCTTTTTTGGCCAGCATAATAACGAGGCTATTAGCCATTAAGGCATGTAAAAGCGTAAAAAACTCCATATTTAAATAGCCCAAATGACCAGATCGCTTTAAGTAGGTACGCTGATAAAACTCACAAAACAATTGCATTATCTCGGGCGTAATTTGCGTTCCTTGGAGCCATTCAATATCAATATTCTGTTGCGCTATTTTAGCTCGCTCTTTTTTAAGGGATTTACGTTTGCGAGAGCTAAGTATTTGCAAAAAATCGTCAAAGGTTTCAAAACCTTTATTAAACCACTGAAATTGCACGCCTACTCTTAACATGGCGTGTTGCTCAGTTAATGATGTAGCTTGGGCTTGGTCGCAAAAGTTAACATGCCATCCCGACCACCCTTGCTCAGCACTGTGTATGTTTAGTTGCTCTGTAATGTATTGGTACACAACGTTAGGGTTAGCGTGTTCAATAGCAATACGCTTGCCTTCAATGGGGCTAAAGGGAATGCCAGATAGCCATTTTGGATAATACTCTAAGCCGTGTTTTTCGTATGCCTCAGCCCAGGCCCAGTCAAATACGTACTCGCCGTATGAATGACCTTTTAAATACCCGGGTGCAAGTGCAACGAGCGTATCATTTTCAAAAATAGCGAGGTGATGGGGCTGCCAACCACTTTTTTGTGTTACGCATTGGCTTTGTTCAAGGGCATATAAAAAAGCATGTTGAGTAAATGGTTCATCACCAAATAAACGTTGCCACTGCGCCTGATCAATCTCATTAATACTGCTAAACCATTGGTGCGAAAACGTTCCCATGACTACTTACCTTGTAGTTGTTTTAAGCTGTTCTACGTTTTTAATAAACGTACTAATTTGCATTTTAAGCTCGGTAAAATGAGGATTATAAGTTAAGCGCTGTAAAGCCGGATAGTGTTTTAAGTTAGCGCTTGTACGCTCTCCTAATTGTGGGGTTTGTGTTGTTTTACATGTTTTGTACAGGGACTCGTCATTAATAAAGCTGCCACAATTACGATAGGTTGCGTTAATTCCATAATGTGGATTTTGCGGCGAGTTAACAACCGCAATATGCGATATACCATGAACCGTTTTACATTGAGGCGTTGTGCATTGCGGGTTATTTACTGTGTAGTCACTAGCAAAGTCTGGCGGTAAAATATCAGTGCTTCCATAAAGTACTAAAGTATCGAGCGGCTTATATTTTACTGAATTATCTTTGTGTAATGCACTTAATAACTTTAGAGTGGCCCGTGTATCTATTGTTGTATCAATATCGCTAAGCACACTAAAAATAGGTAATTTAAGTGGAGGGCGTTTGCTTAAACTACTTACGCTTGCAAGTGACATTGCATCGTATGATGCTGCCGCTGCATTTAAAGGAAATGATTCATACTTAGCGAAGTCTACATCGGCGTCTTTATCAATCCAATTAACAAAGGGTATGGCATCAATCCACTTTGCTATCCAGCCGTACTTATTATGTGGCTCAGAGCCGGGCGAATAAAGCATAAGCGCTTTAATTTTAGGTGAAACAGTGTGCTTAGTTGCGTAATCAATAAGTAACGCTGCACCGGTAGAGTAACCTGCGAGTATCACCTCATCAAAGTCTTGCACCGAGCGTTCAATACCGTATTTTATTGCTTGTTGCCATTGGTTAACGTCTACATTGAGTAACGCACTTGCGGCGCTACCATGTCCTGGTAATAAAATAGTACGCACAGTATAGCCTTGCTGATAATACACTTGTGCTAAATCGTGATACGTAAAGGGGGAGTCAGTTAGTCCGTGGATTAATAGCGCAACTTTATTGCTGTTTGGATGCGTAAGCTCAAAAGGGGCAATAATACCTGCAATAGTAGGGTCAGGTTTTCGCTTACCTTGTGTTACTAACTGCTGATACGTTTGTGTAATAATAGGGCATGGCATATTTGAACGTGGATTGGCTTTATTTATATGTTTATATGCAAAATCTAAGTAATCGTTAAATGGTAAAAGGGCGTGGTAATTAAAGCGCTGGTGGTTGTGCTCTTTTTCAAAGCGTAATAAGCCTTGTTGCTTACTTTTTGTTATAAATTTAAAGTCGCTTGCCTGCGATATACAGTTTTGAGCGACGGTAATATGCGAAAAAATACTTAAAACAAAACCAAAAGCTACTCTTAAAACTATTCTTAAAATTAAATCACTATTATTCATTAACTACTGCATATTGGGCAAGACACTCAGTTAGCTTAATGAGTTCAAGCGGTTTTGCAAGATGTTGGTTAAATCCAACGGCTTGTGCATGTGCTTTATCCTCTGGCATAACGTCGGCAGTTAAAGCAATAATCGGGAGTTCTTGTTCGGTTTTAAACTGGCGGATTAGGGCCGTTGCCCTATAGCCATCCATTACAGGCATTTGGCAATCCATAAGCACTAAGTCAAAATGCTGCTTTTTAACTATATCAACGGCTAGTTCGCCATTTTCTACTATATACGGCACAATCCCCAGCGAGCCAAGCATCGCTTTAATAACCATTTGATTCACTGGGTTGTCTTCTGCGACCAAAATGTCTAGCGAAGTAATATTAGTATTATCAAATGTAATAACATGTTCTTTTTTAGGCTCTGTTGTTTCTAATTGCATTGAAAATGTAAACGTAGAGCCTTTATCTATTTCACTTTCAAGTGCTATTTCTCCCCCCATTAATTGGCTTAGCTCTTTTGCTATTGTTAAGCCCAGCCCTGTACCACCAAATTGCCTAGAGGTAGAGCTATCAGCTTGGGTAAATGCATTAAATAATTTTTTATGTTGGCTTGGCTTTATACCTATTCCGGTATCCCTAATGGTTATAACAAGCTGTACTTTATTGGCGGCAGTAAACTCTGTTTCTATGTTTAAAGTAA
Source organism: Pseudoalteromonas sp. 5Ae-yellow (assembly GCF_014077565.1). Taxonomy (NCBI): domain Bacteria; kingdom Pseudomonadati; phylum Pseudomonadota; class Gammaproteobacteria; order Alteromonadales; family Pseudoalteromonadaceae; genus Pseudoalteromonas; species Pseudoalteromonas sp. 5Ae-yellow. The sequence continues at coordinate 31,940 of NZ_JACGWD010000031.1, read as the reverse complement.
CGCTGCCTTGGCTTGTAAATTTAATCGCGTTACTACATAAATTAAGTAATACCTGCTCAATTCGCATCGGATCACCAATAAACCAGGTATCTAAAGGTAGCTTTGAGTTAACTTGCCATTTAATACCTTTGTTAACAGCGCTTTGTTCAAACATATTGTTTATGCGTGTTATTAAGGCACCTAGGTCGAATGCAATAGATTCAATAACTAACTTTTGGGATTCTATTTTTGATATATCAAGAATGTCATTAATTAAGTTTAATAAACTTTTAGATGATGAGTTTATTTTATCTAAATAGCCAATGAGTGTAGTTGCAGTGTCTGTTTCGCGAGCAAGTGAAGAAAAACCAATAACGGCATTGAGAGGTGTTCGTATTTCGTGGCTCATATTAGCTAAAAATTGGCTTTTAGCTTGATTAGCTAAATCGGACTGCTGTTTTGCTTGTGCGAGTGAGTGTGTACGCTCTGCAACTTGACGTGTAAGCGCTATTTGTTGCTGATTAAACAGTAGTAAAACCATTAAAATTAAAGAACATACGGCAACTTGAAGTATGAGTAATAATAAAGTTAGCTGACTATTATGTTGTGTTAAAAAGCTTTCTTTAAGGGAGAGTTTTACAATCCATTTTTGCCCTGCAAAGTCCACGTCAAACGACATTAAACGGCTGCCTTTGGCTTGTTGAACATCTTGAGAGTAATTACTATAAAACGGCGGTGTGTTTGTATCTTCATATATACCAATCGAAAACATATCAGACTGCTGTTTAGTAATAGCTTGTTCAATAATACTTCGTACTAAAAATACACCTGTGGCATAGCCTTTAATTGTTTCTTTATCGTTACTTTGAGAATACACAGGAGCAAATAATAAATAAGCTGGCTTAGGCTGTTTGGTCTGTACTAGTTGAATTATCTTAGTCCCTACGGGCATATATTTTATAGCAGGGTTAAGCAGGGAATTTTTTCGATCAGGGTTTGAAAATACATTAAAGCCAATAGCTTTTTGATTACCATTAAAAGGAGCTATGTATTTTACTATAACAAGGGGATCGCTAATTTCAAGAGGCTCACCTACTACATCAACATCTAAATGGTAAATGTTTGATATCTCTTGAGCAAAGACGTCTCGTTGATCTTGAGGTATTTTTGCATTCCACGATAAAGCGTGAATAAACGCATGCTGGGTTAGTAATTGGCTAGCATAAGAATAAAAATCTTGTTGGCTTAATGTTGAAGATGATTGAACCTGACTTGCTAGGCTCTGCACTGCAATAATACTGCGATTTGTATATCTATAAAGGCTATTTTCTATAACGTGTACTTCACGTTCGGCGATTTTAATTGTGCTTATACGGTTTTCTTGATCGTATAGCTGTGTTGTAACCGCAACCGACACAAATAAAATAGAACATACTGCAATTGTTGGAAACGCCGATATATTATGTTGGTTAGACTTTTGTGGTAATAAAGAAAGTAAAAACGGAGTTGCAATTATTACTCCTAATGTATCGCCAAGCCACCAGTAAATAACATTCTTCCAATGATTATCAATACTGTAAACTGAGTTAAATTGACTAAGAGCGAACACGCCAAAGTTAGCCGAAATTAAACTGACTAATATTGCTATGACGAGAATAAAGTAAATTATGTTTTTACGCTTTTTAAAGCGTAGTGGGTGGCCAAGCCAAAATTTTAGTAAAGCAGCGCCCACCATTGCATGTATAACCACACCGAAGGCGATATACATTGCCTCGTTAAATGAGTTACCGACAAGGACTAGCTCATGAGCTGAACTATCAAAAATATTTAAATTAAATGCAATTGCAGCTACAAATAAAGGCGGGATAAAGCGCCACCACCAAATATAACAACCGACCAAAGCTATACCAGCAGGTAACCAAATTGGAATTATTTGCGAATTAAAAGCAAGTTTAGTGAGTGCTATACCCACTAAAAAATATGCTAAAGCAAACATGATGTAAAAAATAAAAGAATGATTTTTAGAGTTAAAATTTTTCACATAAGGTCCAAGCAATTATTATTATCGTTTTGAAATATCAGTATAGCTAACAGTAAGTTATTTGGGTTATTTTTATAATGGTAACTGTTTTTTGCTAAATGATTGTTTAAGCACAACTGTTGATTCTATATTTGCGATACAACTTAAGCCACCTAGTTGATGTTTTACAAACGTTTCGTAGCTCTCAAGATCATGGGCAATTATTTTTAATAAATAATCATAGCTCCCTGATATTACACAACACTCTAATACATGTGGTAATTTTTCTACATGTTGCTCAAATTGCTCTGCAGCACTTACCGAGTTTTGGCTTAATCGCACAAACGCATATACCAACACATTAAGGTTAAGTGCTTTAGGGTTTATGGCGGCGTGGTAGCCGGTAATAATGTTTTCTTGCTCTAACTTTTTTATACGTCTTAGGCAAGGTGTATCCGATAGGTTAATACTACTGGCCAAGTCTGAAACCGACATACGAGCTTGGCTTTGCAGTGCAACGAGTAATTGCTGATCTTTTTTATCTAACATAGTTGTCGGCTTTTATTAATTATTTTTATATTTGTAGTGATTATTGCTAAGTATTGCAGTTTTTACTAATTTTTTTGGCGTTTTACCCTCATTGAACTCTGTTAGCATTTAACTATAAAAATAATAGAGCACAACAATGAACACACATACCGCTATTTTCGATCACTGGATACGAACAGAGTTTGTCACTTTAAATAGTGAATTAGAGCAGCTTTATTGGCAGCAAACCGATAAAGCAAATGTAGAAGGGGTAGGCGAGGCCTTAAAGCAACAATTAGAAAAAAAAGGCAACGCATTAATTAGCAATTTATTAGCCGAGGGCAACACAGATCAAGGCTTTGATAGCGCTTTTGACTTACTCGGTAACGTAGGATTGTTTATGGCAGCGTGTAGGCGCCATGAAATTACTGAGCCAAGCAGAGAAACAACCTCTCCACTAATAGAAGCCTCAGCGCTTTCTATGCATATAGGCGCATCCATTGGCGTAACCCCTCGTTTTGCTACCGCCCACTTAACTACTCATAACAAAGCACTTAACGGTATTTATAAACGATTTACTAATTTACCCGATGAAAAGCTATTTATTGATTACAACACCCAAGGTATTTTGGCCTATAAACGTGCAAGCGATGCTTTATTAAAAATATTGCCGTTAGGTATCTCACACCCCCTGTGTGGTGAGTTATTAAAAGTAGCTAAACAGGCACTTATAGATGTAATTGAGTCAAACAATGCACTTTATTCTGAGCTCGATACAGATCGATTTTTTAACTGCGTTCGCCCTTATTATAAACCGTACCGTGTAGGTAAAGAGGTTTACAGAGGTGCAAATGCTGGTGACTTTGCAGGTATTAACGTGATTGATATGCTGTTAGGGCTGTGTAGTGCAAACGAGCCTAGTTACTCGCAAATGCTGGTGGATAAGTTTTTATATATGATGCCAGAGGATCAGCAAATACTACGAGAAGCCATGCGTATGCAAAGCTTTATGGATGACTTTTTACAAGCAGAGCAATATAAAAATACAGATTGGTTTAAAAACCACGCAAAGTTATTTATCCAAGTGTGTAAATTACATGGTGACACCGCGGTCGGTCATCATAATCAACTGGTTGAAAAGTTTATTGCTCAGCCTTCAAAAAATATGCAACAGCAGTATATGAGTAAGGTAACAGCAAGTGGTCCTCCGCTTCATGTATTGCTTGATTCGCTCGAAAAATTAAGAGATAGGCGAGCCAGCGCAAAACGCGACGATATAAAAACACGTTTTGATGATCTAAATACACTTAAAAAATGGATTAAATAGCATGCTTAAAAATGATTTCTGTATGGCCGATGGCTGTTATTTATTAAACCACTCGGTAGGGCGTCCTCTTAAAAATACACAGCAATATTTAGCACAGCACTATTTTTTACCATGGGAGAGCTCAAGTAAAGAACCTTGGCAGCAATGGCTTCCCGCAGTTGAGCAATTTACTAGCGCACTTAGTAAGTTATTTAATGCGCCTAGTTCGCAGTTTTGTCCTCAAGTTAATTTATCAAGTGGCTTAACAAAGTTGCTTATGTCGCACCCTCGATTACAGCAAAAAAATTGTAAAGTGCTTATGGCGCAAAGTGATTTTCCGAGCATGGGTTTTGCAATGCAAAAAGCATTACCAGAGTGCGCACAAATTATGTTTATACCAGAGCACGAAAACCTAACTGATATTAATGTTTGGCAGCGCTATATAACTTGCGATATCGACTTGGTTTTTATAAGCCATGTGTATTCAAATACAGGAGTACAGGCGCCTGTATGCGATATTGTAGCTATAAGTAAATTAACCAATAGTTTATCAATAGTTGATGTTGCTCAGTCAGCGGGTGTTATACCGCTTGATTTAAGCGTACTTGATGCTGACTTTATGATTGGCTCGAGCGTTAAATGGTTATGTGGTGGCCCAGGTGCAGCTTATTTATGGGTTAACAAAAACCAAATAGAGTATTGTAAGCCTAAAGATGTGGGTTGGTTTTCGCATCAAAATCCATTTGAGTTCGATATTAACCACTTTGAATATAACGCTAATGCGCTCAAGTTTTGGGGTGGCACCCCTTCTGTAGCGCCTTATATTATCGCCGCAAATAGTATTGCCTACTTTGCAGAGCTAACAGCTCACAAGGTAAGAGATCATAATTTAGCTATGCTTACGCTTATTCATGAGCAACTAGGCAAATATGTTGCATCACCTATGAGTAGTGATAAATGCAGCGGGACTGTTATTTTGTTTTTTAACAAGCAGCAAGACAATGTACTTACAGCGCTTAATAAAGCGAAAGTCAGTGTAGATGCCCGTAAATTTGGGATACGAGTATCGCCACATATTTATAATACTCAAGAAGACGTTGAGCAGTTTATTTCGATAGTAAAACGAGCGCTTAAGGGTTTTGGCTAAGCTGCTGCTTTCTTTGTTTTAATGACTCTATTTTTTGCTGCGTTTGATTAATTGATGCGTCGTAAGCTTGTTTTAACGAATTTGTTTTAGTTGCGATAGCATCAGCAATAGACGAAGCGCCTAAACGATTGGCTTTATCTTGAGTCATGTAATCTATCTGCTGTTTTTTAGCTGCGTATTCTTTTTGGCTTTGTGCAATAGATAGCTCAAGGCGCTTTATTTCACGCTCTATTTGTTGAACTTCCAAGAAGTCATCCACAGAGGTGTCGGTAATACCTTTACCGGGCGTAGAGCTTTTGTATGCTTCAATTACGTTTATATCTTTAAGAGTAATAACTTGTGCATCTTTAGCGCAAGGCGTTTGGCTAAAGGTAGGAACGCCCTTAATTACACACTTATACACTGTTGTACTTTGTGCCAAGGTAAAAAATGGTGCTGCCGCGCAAAATGATAGCAATATGAACCGGATCATAGCTAAACCTAAAGTGGCTAAAGTTGTGTTAATAATGCCCTAAGTTATTACTAGGCACAATTTGTTTAGTTTTTATAATTTTTAGGTACAAAAAAACCACAACTAAGTGGTTTACATTAAGTATAGTCCAAAGGGAGGGGTAAACTTGCTTACATCCATGTAATCAATCGCTGCGCGACGCTTGCAGCAGCCCAAAATGTTCCAGACATTTTGTCGAACTCTGTCGAGGGTTCTCACCCTCCCAATTTAGTATAGGTGTTAAATTTTAGGCACAAAAAAACCACAATTAAGTGGTTTAAATTAAGTATGGTGGAGAGGGAGGGATTCGAACCCTCGATAGAGCTACAAACTCTATACTCCCTTAGCAGGGGAGCTCCTTCGGCCACTCGGACACCTCTCCAACGCATAACCGTTTGTATTGATGGAAGTAAAAAAGCCACCAATTAAAATATGGTGGAGAGATAGGGATTTGAACCCTAGATGGGCTATAAACCCATGCCGGTTTTCAAGACCGGTGCATTCGACCACTCTGCCATCTCTCCGTGACGCAGAATAATACTTAGGTGATACCGCTGTGTAAATAGCAAAATGACTGTTTGCCTAAAAAACGTACGTAAATGAGGTTTTTTTTGTAAATAAGGGGAAATTAAGGCAATTTTTAATAAAATAAATAGGTTGCAGCAAACAAGGGGGAGCTAAATAAGTGACTTCATTTAGTGGTTGAGTGTTCGCTGCACCGAAAAATAATCATGGTTGGGTGGTTATTTATATTGAGCTGCGCCGCTAAGTGCTAGTCTTTTACCAATAGTGTTAAGTTTAGCTAACATTCTTGCTTTACGGTTAGTTGGTTTAACTGCTACTTGAGCTGCTGCTGTTTGATTTAATGTGTTAATTGGTTTCATTATTTTGCTCCGGGTTGTATATGTTGAAATCGCGTGCATTTTGCACGTTGTTTGATTAAAAAGACAACGATAAAAATTGAGCCTGACGGATTAGTTAAACTAATCCTTGTTTGTTTTATTAACGTGCGGTTCAGTGTTTTTTATTATCGCTTTTGCATAAATAGTTACAATGAAATCGGCTTTGGTCGCATTAATACTGGTGCTTGTGAGTGTTTGTATTTATTTATATGCATTTTACATAACCTTTTTTGACTAGTTATTCAGATTAAAAAAATTCAATTAAAGTCTTTTTATTCGTTCTTAAATACATTGTTGGAAACAAAAAGCTTGTCGCTACTAATAATTATTAAACCAAGTACAAAAAAACAGAGTGAAAAACCACTAATGTGGCTTAAAAGCATCTGTAAAAAACGCAGTTTTTCTTATTGTATGTTTACTACAACGGGAAGCTTTAACGATGACTGCGCTCAAATAAGGTTGCTACTGAGTAAATTTCCCAAAGTAGTTGCACTAGGTGGCGATGGTACATTGAACTTGGCGGTTAATGCGCTAATAGGGAGCAGCTGTTCGTTAGCATTATTACCTTGCGGTACAGGTAACGATTTCTCCAGAGGGTTTAATTGCAAAGAAGATGATTGGCGAAAGGCATTATTTAATACACCGACAGCAATTGATATAGGAAAAATTAATAGCCGCTATTTTATTAATATTGCAGGGGTAGGATTTGATGCTCATGTGATTAAAACTATTAATGATAAAGCTAATTTTTCATCTTTTGATTACAGTTGGACGAGCATTAAAGAGCCATTTTATTATCAAGCCCAGCAGTTACAAGGTACGTTTAATAACGATGTTAGGGCGTGTTGATCTTTGTGGATTGAAATTTGTTCAATCTAGGGGCGATTAAATTGCGGCGCGATGTTTGTAACCTAGTGGGCTAAGTAAAAACCGAGCAACAAAGAGTTAATCGTCCCTAGAAAGAACCCAAAGGGCAGCACATGTTTGGCATTTATGCTGCGTTATCGCCTACTTATGGGGAATAACCACACTGCATAGGCTCTGCCTTGCCTAAAAACCAAACATACTGCTGCAAATTCAACCACCAAAGGTCAACACGCCCTAGGCAGTATCAAAATTTAATTACCGTATTTGCTAATCATAAGTACTTTGGTGGTGGTCTAGAAATAGCGCCAAAAGCGGATTTAATTGATGGCCAGCTTGAGTGTTATCAAATGCGATCGGGTGGGCTTTTTTATAATGTAATAAGCTTTATTAAGTTATTTTTTAAGCGTCATGAGTATATAAAAAACCTTACCTATAGTCGCTTAAATACAGCTTCCATAAATACTGAAGGGCTATTGATTGAAGCAGATGGTGAGCTGATAGGTAAAACTCCTGCAGTTGTTAGTGTGCATGGACAAGCCTTACTTTTTCATATGCCAATAAAAAAGCGCCTACAGTAAAGTAGGCGCTTTTGCGTTAGTTGCGTTAATAACGCGTCTAACTGGGGACGGAGCCACTTTTAGCTATTGCTCTATTAGCTAAAAAGGCGTTAATTCGTTTTGTTGGGGTAAGCACAATGGCGTTACCTAATAGCACTAAGCTAAACCCTGCAAAGGTATTTGCGTGCCATTCAAAGCCTTCAAAAAAGCTACTCAGTGTTACTGCCACTAACGGGAATAAAACAATAACGTAGCTGGCTTTTTCAGGGCCTATATTTTTTAGTAGTGCAAAGTAACAACCAAAAGCGATTACTGTGCCAAATATTGATAAATAAAGTAATGATAACCAGTAGCTAGTTGGGGCGTTTAAACTAAATTGCACATCGTTCATTAATACATATAAAGCTAAGCCTATAGCACTATATAACATGCCCCATGCATTGCCCTGCAATACGCCAATTTGCTTACGAGAATTACGAACGCTTACCATGTTGCCCAATGAAGCCACAAAGGTGCCACCAAGGGCAAGTAGTAACCCGACCAATGCACCGTTACTTAAGTCGAACTGCTGTAACTGTGGCCAAAACAGACACGTAATACCTAATACAGCGAGTGCGGCACCGGTATAAATTCGTTTTGAGATAGGCTTACCAAAAAATAGTCGAGTGTTAACTATGTTCATAACCAGCAATAGTGAAAAGGCGATAGAGGTCATAGCGGAGGTTAAGTAATTTTGTGCCCAGTAAAGCATTAAGTAATTTAAGGCAAAATTACAAATAGCCAACAAAGCAAAAAAGCCATGATCGATTAATGAAAAGCGCATATCCGGTTTTTTGTACGCTACATATAACCACATTAAAAGTGCTGCAATAGCAAAGCGATAAAATAACGATAGCTCTACCGCAATATCACCTAGCTGAAATTCGATGGCTAACCAAGTAGAACCCCAAATTAAAACGGTTGTAATGTATAGCGCTGCACTTTTCATGGTTACTCTCCAAAGCCCGATTGAATGGCTATTTTAAGACCTGTCTGTATACTTACCATATACAGAAAAGTAAAAATGTAACCTATACAGATTTGGATGCGTGATGATAAGACAAAAAAATAGCCAGGGGCATGAGTTTCTATATCAGCAAGTTATTCAGTTGATCAGAGATATGAGCGCCCAGCAGGTTTTACTCCCTGGCGAAAAACTTCCATCACTGCGTAAAATGGCAGATAACTTAAACATTAGTATTCCGACAGTGAAGCAAGCTTATCAAACACTTGAAGATCAGGGGTTAGTAGAGGCACGTGAAAAATCAGGGTATTTTTTAAAAGTCGTTAGCATGGCGCATAATTTACCTAAGCGAGTTAAATTAAGTCGCGAACCTGTTGTGGTAAATAAACAAGCCTTAATAGAGCAGGTATACAGTGCGATTCATCAAGCTAATGTAGTTCCTTTTGGTATCGCTAATCCAATTGCTGCTGCACCCACCGATAAAGCACTCGCCAGAAACATGCGCCGTGTAATGACAATTGCGGGCAGTAAAGCTATTAACTATGGACCAACAGATGGGTTTGTACCGCTGAAAAAGCAATTGGTGCATCGCTATTTAGATTTTGGTATTGGCATAAATATGGACGAGCTTGTGATCACCAATGGTGCGCAAGAAGCCATGGCTATTGCACTTAAGTGTGTGACAAAGCCAGGCGATGTAGTTGCCATTGAGACGCCTTGCTATCACGGGATTATCGAGTTAATAGAAAGCCTAGGGCTTAAAGCGCTCGAAATACCACTGTGCCCAGATAATGGTATTTGGTTAAGTGATTTGGAACGCGCTTTAAATGAGCATGATATAAAAGCGTGTTTATTCTCGACTGCAATTAGTAACCCTGTGGGCAGCTTTATGCCTGATACAAACAGACAGCAGCTGGTGGAGCTACTTGAAAGTCATGACGTAGTGCTTATTGAAGATGACGTATATGGCGATTTATATTTTACGGCAAAACGAGGCACACCTGCTTTAGCGTACTCTAAAAAAGGATTAGTGATTAGTTGCTCATCTTTTTCTAAAACGGCAGCGCCGAGCTATCGTGTAGGTTGGTTAGTTGCGGGTAAATTTGCAACGCAAGCAAGGCGATATAAAAGAGCACTAAGTTGCTCTGCTTCGTTAATAAACCAATGGACGTTATCTGAGTTTATTGCCAGTGGTGAGTACGACCGAAATTTAAAAGTACTTAGGCAACGCCTGCGCGATAACAAAGAGCGTATGCGATGGTGCTTACAACAAGCTATGCCAAAAAACACACGTATAAGCGATCCAAAAGGAGGCTGCGTTATGTGGCTAGATTTAGGAGGCGAGTACGATAGCCAAACATTGTTTTTACTTGCGCTTGAGGTTGGTATTAGTATTACCCCTGGGCTTGTTTTTTCGGCCTCTAATAAATATAAAAGCTGCGTAAGATTAAGTTATGGTGTGCAATGGAACGCGCAAATTGAGCAAGCAATAGTTACATTGGGTAAGCTTACTTTATTAGCTAAAAAGTAATACCAATCTGCTTATATATGGGGTCTATTTAACGTTAAGAAAATTACGCTAGAACTAGGCAAAAGTTTTTGTATCGAGTTGTTCTAAATAAAAAATTTTTAACGACGTTATAGTGCAATTTAATTCGTTAAATTGCTCAAAGATTTATGCAGGTTGGTATAAGTTTGCGAAACACAAAAAAGCAGCATTTAAGTAAACTTAAGTGCTGCCAAAGGGATGTTAAATAACGTTTGCTGTACTAATTTTGTTTAAAGCTAAATAACTGGTAACCTTCAAGCTCAGGCACTTGCATTACTAATTGCTCTTCTTGTTTTGCAATATCAGCAAAGTTTCCACATAAAGAGTTGGCACGTTCTTCAAGTGCGCTTGCATGTAGCTCTACTTTTTCTTCTATTTGTGCACCCATATTTTCCATACGTTGTTCAAAGGCATCCATATCACCGCCTGAACCAAGTAACTCAGAACCTAAAGCTACTAAAATACTGCCCATTGATTGCATTACTGCTGATTCAACCGCTGTTTCTATCTGCTGCTCAAATTGTTGTTCAAAGTTTTCGCCAAATTGATTAAAACTTTGTTGGCCCATCACAAATGTACCTTGCTGGTAAAATGTGTTTTCTACTTCGATTTTAATGTCATCCATAAGCTCTGACATATTATCAAGACCGTCAATATTAAATGCATTGCCTACTTCTTCTAATGCTACTCCGGCAATTTTAACACCCTCAAGCGCTATATTAGCTACTTCAGGTAATTGAGTGCGTAAGCTATCAGAGTACTTGGTTAGCGCGTCGCGCTGCGAACTATTCAGCGCTACAAGTTCGCCATTTACGGTTAAGTCACCATGGGTATTAAACTGCATGGTTTTATTGTTGGCGGTAAAAATTTCCAATTCGTTTGGCTTAATGCGCACATCATTTTTAAATTCGACGTTACATTCATCATTACTAAATGAAATTGCAGAATCGTTATCGTTATGAGCCATAGCGGCTGGTGAACAAATTAATGCGCTAACTAATAGTAATTTTTTCATGTTTGTTCTCTACTTTTTGTTGATGACGATTAATTAATAACAAGTTTGATGCCAGTTTTATTTTTTAATATAAAACATATGCTTAACTGTTTTTGTTTGTTTTTTAGTAAATGAAATTAATTAATAAATAACTATTTTTTAGTCAAATTGGCTAACTAATAAAAATTAATAAATTTTATTTATCGATACGATAAAAAACTCTCACTTTCCTCAATTCAAATTTAGCGCTATTTATTCACATTACTGACATGAAGACTATTTACAGTAGTCACGTGGCTTTATTTTGATGTTAATTTGCACAGCATTTTGACGTTAAACATTTTAATTTTACCGACTATTGCGATAATAAAATCCTTGGTTGGTCTCAAACACTTTATGGAGTGGGTTGTGGGTAAGACATTTAGTTACGATGCGCTAGATGACGATTTTGTTGAAGACGAGTACGAAATGCTCGGCCGTAATCAACACGATAAGAACAAGCAAAAGGTTAAAAAGAAGTTGGAAGACTACCTTGAGCAAAAACGCTTGCGTAAAAATCTAGGCGAAGATGATTTAAGCGATTACACCGATTAAATTTCACTAGTATAAATAAAATACCAATTAATATTGAGAGTTTAAATGTGCAGTTATGCGTATGTTTAAGTTTCAGTAGTATTGGCAATAAAGAGGCCTTGCGCCTCTTTATTACTTTTTAAAGCGCATTTTTAGTTTGTGCCAAAGCTTTTTGAATTGTAAGTTCTAGCTTTTCTGGTTTAGTAAAAGGTGCATAACGTTTAATTGGCGTGCCATCTGTAGCAATTAAAAATTTAGTAAAATTCCACTTTATTTTACGTGTTAAAAAACCAGGTAAAGCCGATTTTAAAAAACGAAAGACTGGGTGAGCATGCTTACCGTTTACATCTACTTTGGCCGCCATTAAAAAACTCACACCAAAATTAATTAAACACCCTTGCTCTATTTGTGTAGCGTCGCCGGGTTCTTGCTGACCAAATTGATTACACGGAAACCCTAAAATAACTAAACCTTGGCTAGCATATTTATTATGCAAAGCTTGAAGCGACTCGTATTGGTAGGTAAATCCACATTTACTTGCGGTATTAACAATAAGCACAACCCTACCTTCAAAATCACTAAAGTTAATAGGTTGACCCTGCAAGCTTGTTGCGCTTAATTGATGGAATTTGTGCATATTGGCGTCTTTTTTATTATTGTTATCGGTATTTTAACCTGAGTACAGTATTTCATAAAGTACAAAGAGTGCTCTAATTTAATATTAAAAATAGCCCCATACCGGCAAGTGTTGTGTAATAAATATTATGTGTTTTATAGGCAACAATGATGGCGACTATTGCTGCGCTTAAATAAGGGTTTTGCCAGTTTAAGTTAATGCCATCTTCATTCAAAAACACGATAGGCACCCAAATTGCTGTAAGCACCGCAGGTGCGCTAAAGCTTAAAAATTGCTGCATTTTAGGACCTACTTTAAACGGTAAAGCGCGGTGTAAAAATAAATAACGCGTAAAAAATGTAATGCACGCCATGAGTAAAATAGTTGTCATCATAGCGTTGCTTCCTTTTTAGCGGTTAGCCTTGCTGTGCTGTAACCTGCGGCCATTGCCAGCAGCGCTGAGCAAACAAGCCACAACTCAAATCCTGTACTTTTTAAAAGCGTTGCGCTAACACCAGCTACAATTACCGTAACGAGTGAGGCCAAATTTTTGATTCCCGGAATAACCAACGCGATAAACGTCGCGGCAATTGCAAAGTCGAGCCCTAAATTAGTTAGGTCGGGCAGCATTGTGCCCGCTACAATGCCAATTAACGTCCAAATATTCCATGCAATATAAAAGCTAAAACCAGCGCTTAATGCGTATATTAAGCGTGTTTTTGTTCTATATGCTCTTCGATGATGAGAAAACGCAAACAGCTCGTCGGTTAAAACAAAACTTACTGGTAAGCGCCAACGCATAGGTTGATCAATCACCTTATGACGCACGGCTAACCCGTATAAAAAATGCCGAGAGCTAATAATAAATGTTGTGAATAAAATTGTGAGCAATGGTGTGTTGCCCGCCATAAGTTCAATCGCAACAAGCTGTGCAGAGCCTGCAAATACTAATAACGACATTGCTTGGGTTTCAAAGGCGCTAAAACCATTTTGAATCGCTAAAGAGCCGCATAAAATACCCCAAGGAACAACGGCTAAACACAGTGGTAGCATATCTAAAAAGCCTTTTAAAATAGCTTTTTTAACTGGTTGCATGATATTTACTCTCACGGCTTGTAGAATGGCTCATAAGGATACCTTAATATTATGATGTTAAAGTAGTTAACAAATTAAATAATACTGTTTTTTTAAGGATAGGCACAATGACGACGTTAAAAGTGTGGGATGGGTTTATTAGATGCTTTCATTGGTTTTTGGTTGTAAGTATTGCAGTGCTTTATTTTAGTATTGAAGAGGGCATGATTGAGCTTCACTTTGTCGCTGGTTTTTTTACTTTAGCACTTATAGTAACACGTTTAATATGGGGTGTTATTGGTAGTAAAACCGCGAGATTAAGTGGGTTACTGCACTCTCCTCGTGCTATCTTAAAGGCGCTAAAAACACCAAGCGAATCGCTAGGCCATTCAGCACCTGGCAGTTGTATGGTAATAGTATTTTTTATATTGATCATAACGCAACTTGTAAGTGGCTTAATGAGCAGTGATGGTATTTTAACTGACGGGCCGCTTGCTCAATATGTGTCTAGCGATACGATTGATTTTGCCAATTGGCTACATGAGCTGAATTTTGACATTTTACTTTATGCTATTGGCTTGCACGTATTGGCTATTATCATTTATAGAATAAAAGGCAAACCGCTAGTTAAGGCGATGATCACAGGCTCAAAAGAGTTAAAAGCGGATGACTCTGAGGCTAAAGTAACTAAAGCGTCTTGGCCTGCGTGGTTAATATTTATATCTTTATTGGTGTTGCTGGTATTTACGTGGGCGAAAGAGCCTTTAACTTATTTGTTTAGTTAAAAACACATTAAACCAACCTTAAAGGGTTGGTTTTTGTTTTTGGTTACATTCTTTTGTTTGATTGTTATGCGGGGTCGAATTATAATCGCCGCATTGCTGGCAAACTAGCCGAAAGGTTAGGACGCAAAGTTTCCGGTCTAAGGCTTTTTAAAAGCTATGGTAGCGGGACTACTGCATAACGTGTTGTTATGTATCACTTGCCCTCAGTGTATTTTTTGTGTATCCATAGTCTATGGATAAGATTTTGTAACTCTTAAGGTGTTGCCGTGTTTATGCATACGTCGTTGGCCTGTGGAAAGTGGTCAACAATAGGTTGCTTAAATCATCATACCCAATTATTTATTGGTGATGTGGTGAGTGTAACCTTTTACGACATGCAAGGAGAGCTGGTTAGTTTATCATTTGATTACAAGATCACCTCGCTTGAGCAAGGTGAGCCTCACGCATGGCCACGTTTAGTTGCCGAGCATATTAATGTGCATGTTCCTCTGGTTAGCGCAGGTAAAATGACCGAACAGGGTTTAATTGTAGCCTATAGAAATAATGAAATTTTTGCTTTGCAAAGCAGTGGTATATGTAAAGCACACGTCGACTTTCATTGTATTGCAAAATGCGATGAGCGTGTTGTTAAGAACCTTGATACTTATGATTACGTGTACCCTGAAAATTGTGAAAACTATAATGCGGGTACAAAGGTATTGCAGCCAAAAACTGGGCATGTATATCAATGCAGGCCTTGGCCATTTAATGAGTTTTGCCGCACGAATGACGATAATAAGTCTATGTTCGAACCCGGTGTAGGGCAAAGCTGGGCTATGGCTTGGCAGCAAATATAAAGCTTAAATTATCTTCCCAAAGGTATAGCGGTTTTAGTAATGAAGCGTTTACCGTTTTAGCCCATCCAACTATTGGATGGGCTTTTTTATTTTTATGATAAACTGCAAATCACATTATTTTTTTAATTGGTTTTATTGTGTCTCGTCCTGTCTACTCTTTAAGTTTATTACCTAATTTCCCGATTGCTAAACAGCAAGCCCATACATTAAGTACTCATAATAAGATACGTACCGATAATTACTATTGGATGCGTGATGACGATCGCCAGGATGAGCAAGTACTTGCGCATTTACATGCTGAAAATGCGTACTGCGATGAGCAGTTAGCTGCTATGAAGCCACTACAAAATACACTTTTTGAAGAGTTAAAAGCACGCATTGTAAAAGATGATAATTCGGTACCCGTTAAAGACGGGAAATACTGGTATCACTCAGAAGTTCGTGGTGATGATGAATACTCGCGTCACTATAGAAGTACGAGCATAAAGGCCGATAATAAAGAGCTTTTACTCGATGTTAATGTATTAGCTGAAGGATTTGAGTTTTTTGAGCTGGGCGAAGTCGCACTAAGTCCATGCGAGCAGCTTATGGCTTACTCTGAAGATACTGAAGGTCGTCGTATTTATAATGTTCGCTTTAAAAGCTTAGCGACCGGTGAAATGCTTCCTGATGTGCTTGAAAATACAGAAGGACAAGTTGTTTGGGCTAACGACAATAAAACTGTTTTTTATGTAAAAAAAGATTTAAAAACGCTATTAGGATACCAAGTATTTAGGCATGAGCTTGGCAGCGAGCAAAGCCAAGACGTAATGGTCTACGAAGAGCAAGACAGCAGCTTTTTTATGGGACTTGGTAAAAGCCGCGATGAAAGCTTAATTATTATTGATTTAGCATCGACAGAGACCAACGATACATGGGTGCTTGATGCTAATAAGCCCACTGGCGAATTTAAAGCATTAATGCCGCGTGAAGATGGCCACGAGTTTGACGTAGATAAGCTAGGTGACACATTTTATATTGTGACTAACTGGCAAGCTAAAAACTTTAGATTAATGACGGCAACAAACGAAACAATTGCTGATAAAACACAATGGGTTGAGCATACAGCTCACAGAGAGAATGTACTGCTTGAAGGTGTAGAGTTATTTAATGACTTTTTAGTATTGAGTGAACGCGAGCAAGGGCAAGCTCGATTTGTAGCTGTTAATAGGCAAGGGGATCGTATGGCACTTGAGTTTGCCGATCCTTGTTATTATGCTGCAATAGCAATGAACCCAGAGCCAGACACACGCACTACGCGTATTTATTACTCAAGTTTAACAACACCAGGTTCTTTATATGATGTTGATTTAGCAACTGGCGAAAAAACACTACTTAAACAGCAAAAAGTACTCGGTAGTTTTAATGCCGATGACTATCAGTCTGAGCGATTAATGGTAACTGCTCGGGACGGAGTGAAAGTACCCGTATCAGTTGTTTATCGAAAAGACAGCTTTAAAAAAGATGGCACAAATCCGTTATTTCAATACGGCTATGGTGCGTATGGCTATACGATTGATCCAAGTTTTTCAAGTTCATCGCTGAGCTTGCTCGATCGTGGTTTTGTTTATGTAATAGCACATGTTCGAGGCTCTGAAATGCTAGGTCGCGAGTGGTACGAACAAGGTAAAAAAGAGCATAAAAAAAATAGCTTTAGTGACTTTATTGATGTGACAAAAGCGCTTGTTGCACAAGGCTATTGTGATAGCAGCAAGGTGTTTGCCTCAGGCGGCAGTGCAGGTGGTTTATTAATGGGGGCGGTTGTAAACCAAGCACCAGAGTTATATTGCGGTGTTGGCTGTCATGTACCATTTTTAGACGTATTAACCACGATGCTTGATGAAAGTATTCCGCTCACAACAAATGAATATGATGAATGGGGTAATCCAAATGAGCCTCAGTTTTATGATGTAATTGAAGCTTACTCGCCGTATGACAATATTCGCGCCCAAAACTATCCGAACATACTCGTTACTACCGGTCTTCATGACTCACAAGTGCAGTATTGGGAGCCTATGAAGTGGGTTGCAAAAATGCGTGAACTTAAGACTGATAGTAATATTTTAGTATTTAAAACCGATATGGATGCAGGGCACGGCGGTGCATCAGGTCGCTTTAAAAGTTTAGAGGAAAAAGCACTCGAAATGGCCTTTTTTATTGCTTTATTAAATTAACTGCAAAATCGGAAAATTGTATTATCCTATATATAGAAGTTGATATATGTAAGGCGATATATGTTTGGTGCACATGGTGAATTTCAAATTTGTTCACAGCCCCCTCAGATGTATTTAGAATTGAAAGGGAGCTTTAATAATGAAGGCATTACGCTGTTAACTAATGGAGTTGTTCAGGAGTTGAGCACTCACCCTGAAAATACGATTAAGTTTGTGGTTGTTAATTTAAAAGAGTTTGAGCTGTTAACTTTGGATGGCCTCGATTCATTAGAGGCCTATTTTGCCGGTGTAAAAGAACGAGGCTATCAACGAGTTGATTATATAAACATTAATATCATAGCTAAAAATATGTTTGAAAAAGTATGGAAAAATAGCGATGTAGAAGTTAATTTTTATAAAGATACCGACAGCTATTTATTAGTGCACCCAAATGACAGTTATATAAAACAGAACTGGTAACTAACATGAGTATTATAAACCGCTATTGAAGAGGGCTTATAATACTCTCTAAATAACCTTTATAGCGCCGTGAAAGGTTTAAACACATATCGTTTTTCAGCCTTACTCTATAATCGCCACTGTCAGTAGGCATCAGTTCGCAAATAGCTTGTCTTCTTACCAGCGTTGAGCGATGAATGCGAACAAACCCTTCTGGTTCTAGTTGTTGTTCAATATTTTTCATGGTTTCGCGATGTAGTACCGGCGTATTACCTTGGGTAAAATGCAGCTCTACATAGTTGCCCGCGCCATTTATCCAAATAATATCATTGATATCAATTAGCCTTACCTTACCGACATCTTTAACCACAATGTGTGATGATGGCTTTTCAGCTTGTGTGCTTTGCTGGTATTTGCGTTCGGCCGCACTTGCAATCGGGCAAAGGTGAATCAGCTTATCAAAGCACTTATCAATACGTGATGCAGTTGAATCTAATATTAAAAAATCAACAGCGCCAACTTCAAAGGCAAAACTCGCAAAATGTCCCGATTGGGCAATAATGACTAACTTCAGCTTTTTAGCAAGCTCTGTTAAATGCACTATTTGCATAGGGTCAGCTAGGTTGGTTAGTTCGTAAAACAGTACATTGTATTGATCAGTGTCTATTTGATCTAATCTATTTGTTTGAAGAAAAGATTGAGATTCAAAGTGCCGGTGATCTTGCACGCGCTTTGTTAAAAATGTTGCAAACTTAGTGTTACTAACAAAAGTTAATGCATGAAAAGAAGCGATCATTATTTTATATCTCTTGCTGTATATAATAATAAAGACCGTGCTTAGCGGAAAAACTGTTATGAAAAGTACAATATATTTATAAAATAATTGTGACGTACTAATTCATCCCATAAAACCAGCTATTCGTACCAAAGACTACGCCTCATAAATAATGCCCGTAGAGTGTTTAAATAAATCCCCTTACTGTAATCCGCGAAGTAACCATTTAGTTACAAAAATAACAATTCAGGGGAATTATATGACATTAACTAACAAAGGTAGCGCGCGATTATTTAAAAAATCGTCGTTAACAGTTGCGCTAAGCAGCGCGATACTTGCAAGCTTTTCATTTCAAGGTGTTGCAGCAGAAGATGACGAAATAACTAAAATAGAACGCGTACAAGTTACAGGTTCTCGAATTCGTTCAGCTGAGGCAATGTCATCTGCTCCTATTCAAGTTGTAGATAGTGCTGCTATTGATGCATCAGGGTCGTTAAATATTCAAGACTTATTATTAGAGAACCCTGCATTTGGTACACCAGCTATTAGCCGAACTAACTCAAACTTTAATACCGCAAGTGCGGGTGTTGCTACTGTTGATTTACGTAATTTAGGCTCTAACCGCACATTGGTTTTAGTGAATGGTCGTCGTTATGTATCAGGTGTACCAGGTAGCTCTGCTGTCGATTTAAATACTATTCCGAGTCAATTCATCGAACGTGTTGAAATTATGACAGGTGGTGCTTCATCTGTTTATGGTTCTGACGCTGTTGCTGGTGTAGTTAACTTTGTACTAAAAGATGATTTTGAAGGTATTGAATTCGAAGGCCAATATGGTGAATCAAGCGAAGGCGATGATGAATCACGCCAATTTAACTTTACCTCAGGCTTATCAAGCTCAGATGGGAAAGGGCACGCGATGTTCCATCTTGGGTATTCTGATCAAGGTGCTGTTTTTTCACGTGACCGTGACCGCTCGGCAGTAGACCAATTTTCAGGTATCTTCTTTGAAGATGATCCAGTAGCAAACCCAGGTTCTGTATTTGATGCTGTAAGCCCATTTTTATCTTCATTTCCGCCACAGGGTCGCTTTAGCGCTGGGGATGAAACATTTACGTTTAATGATGCAAACACCCTACAAAACTCGTTTAGTACTAACGGTGGCGATGGCGTAGCTGCAAATGGTTTTAACCGAAGTGGCGTACGTACGATAGCGATACCTACAGAACGTTACTTATTTGCCTCAAATGGTAGCTACGAGCTAAGCGACAAGCATAGCTTTTTTTATGAAGGCACTTACGCTGCAACAACAACTGTTTCTGAATTAGAGCCGTTCCCTTTTGCTTCTGATGATATTTATGCAAATGGCCAAGTACCAATTGAATTTAATGCAAACGGTGAAATATTGCGTAACGCATTTGTACCTGATGATATATATAACGCAGCAACCGACACCGATGGTGATGGTATGCGTGATATCTTTTTTGCAAAACGTTTGAGTGACATTGGTAACCGTGGAGCACGAGCAGAGCGTGATACATTCCGTTTAGCGCTTGGTTTTCAAGGTGAAATAGCAGATGGTTGGTTTTACGATACTTACTACGTATATGGTAAAACAAAAGAGCAGCAAGTTTCTGGTGGTTTAGTCAACGTGCAAAGCTTCCGTCAAGGTTTAGAAGCTGTTATTGATAGCCAAGATTTAGATGGTGATGGTATTACTGACGAGGCTATCTGTATCGATGCGACAGCTCGCGGCTTTAACTGTGCGCCTGTAGACATTTATGGTTTTAATTCGTTATCACAAGGTGCTATTGATTTTGTAAGTGCACCTAGCTCTCTTTCAACGTCAGTTGAGCAAGAAATCATTGGTGGTAATATCTCAGGTGATTTATTTGAACTACCAGCGGGTGTTGTAGGCATTGCTGCTGGTTTTGAATACCGCGAAGAATTTTCACGCAGTGAATTTGATGCACTACAGCAAGCCGGTCTTAATGCAGGTAATGCAATCCCAGCAACAGAAGGCTCGTTTGACGTAACAGAGTACTATGTAGAAGCAAACATCCCAGTACTTGATACTGTAACGATGAATGCAGCAGTTCGTTTATCTGATTATTCAACAGTAGGTAACACCGAAAGTTGGAATGTGGGTGTTGATTGGGAAGTAATGGATAGCTTACGTTTACGTGCTACTCGTGCTCGTTCAACGCGTGCTCCAAATATCGATGAACTATTTTCTCCGCCTTCACAAACGTTCCCAAGTGGTTTAAACGATCCATGTTTAGGTGTTACTAATAGTGGCGGTGGTGCTGCTGGTGATGCTTGTCGTACAGATGGTGGTGTTACAACTAATATCGCTACAAATGGTGAGTTCACGCTTAACCAGTCTGACTTACAAGGTATTAGTGGCTTTAACCGTGGCAACCAAGATTTAAAAGAAGAAGTTGGTGACTCTGTAACAGTAGGTTTAGTATTTACACCAGAAAACCTAATTTCAGGACTAGACATTACGCTTGATTACTTTGATATCGAAATTACAGATGCAATAGTATCAACACCTCGTCAGTTTATTCTTGACCAATGTTATGGCGGCGGCGATACAAGCTTTTGTGACTTTGTAACTCGTCGTAGTGCGCCATCAGGTAATAATAGTGCTGGTTCACTAGAGTTTATTGACAGTGGTGTATCTAACAGTGGTGGTTTAGGTACAGAAGGTGTTGATTTAACACTAACGTACTCTGCTGATATTGGTCCTGGTGCGTTTAGAACTCGCCTTGCTTATACTTACCTAATCGATGGTTATAGCATTCCACTTCCAGGCGCTGATAAAGATGAGTTTGCTGGAGAAATTGGTGCATCAGAGCATAAAGCTAACTGGAACTTTGGTTATAAACTTAACGACTTTGATTTTAACTGGAGCTTAACTTACATTGGCGCTGCAGACTTTGATGATCAATTCTTAAGTGGTTTTGGTATTGCTCCAGGTGGAGTAGGGATTGGTTCAGTGACATATCATGATGTTCAAGCAAGTTACCATATCAGCGATTCAACAGAGCTTTACGCTGGTGCGAGTAACTTATTTGATAAAGAGCCACCATGCATTTTATCGGGTGTGAGCGGTTCAAGTACTGGTACTGAAACAGATGCAGGTACGTATGACCCAATTGGTCAATCATTCTACATAGGTTTTAGAAGTAAATTCTAACCAACAATAACGACACTAATATAGTTACTTAATTCGTAACGTTCACAAAGCCTCAGTATTGCTGGGGCTTTTTTATTGGAAAATAATGTAGTAGTAATGCTTATACATTGTTTATCCCAATATATGAGCATTACACCCACTTAAACCCAAAACAACGCCACTGGTAACAGGGGCGTTGTTTAGTATTGGGAGGAGGCTAATATAGTAACCGAATCGCTTGATTATTTAACGATTTATCCCTATTTGTGGCCCTCTTCATTGAGGGCTTTTTTTTGCTGGTTTAGTCTAAGTAAGCCTTTAGCATCCAAACCAGTTTCTCTTGCTCTGAAATGTAATCGCTCATTAGTGAGGCTGTACCTTCATCGTTTGCATCACCAGCTTGGCTTAAAATATCACGCTGCATGTGAATTAATGTACTGTAACCAGCAAGTAGGTTTTCTACGGCTGTAACACCATCACTAATACCTTTAGCTTCTTTAATTTTACTTACTTCAAGGTAATCAGAAAATGCATGTAGTGGTGCGCCATCTAACGTTAAAATACGTTCTGCAACTTCATCTACTTTTAGAAGTAGCAAGTTATAAATTTCTTCAAACTTAACGTGTAGTTCAAAAAAGTTACGGCCTTTAATATTCCAGTGAAAACCACGCGCATTCATGTATTGAATCTGGTAGCTACTCAATAATGTATTGAGTGACTTTATGATGTCTTCGCTTTTTGCGCTGTTTAGACCAATTGCGTTTACATGTGACATAACTTGCTCCTGAATAACCGTTTGTTTGTGAACTTGTGATAAGTATTACTAATTTCGATAAATTAGTAAAATCGTTTAAATGTATCTAGTTAATAGTTTTAACCTATTAGCTGTTTTTGATACCTGTATTCACTTTAGACTATTAATAGAAATGGGACTGATTAATAAAAATACTACCCCTCAAAAATAAATAAAACCCAGAAGTATATAAATCATGATCTAAAACAAACTTTATTCAAGGTAATAACTTAGCTATTTTTTTATTGATGTAGGTCAAAAATCATCCACCCTAACGGCGCATAATAATGTTGTCGAAATAATTAGGAGAGATAACATGCATGCAAAAACAGCGAAACAAAATAAAGCAGAGTTAATCGTGGTAGGAATTGCAGTCATCGCATTTGTGCTTGGGCTAGTCGCGCACTTAGCAGGAGCAAGCTTTGCGAACTCAGATTTTTTTGGTTACATTGCGGCGCCCATTCCGCTGATACTGGCTGTGATATTTTTAATTAGTTATAAAATAGCAGCCAATGCTGAGGGTTAATCTTTCTCGTTTAAGCACTTCAAAATGTAATCGAGTACTTGGCGCGAGTAAATCATACTGGTATGGCTTAAATGAAACACTTTATGTTCGGCCATACCTTTAAGTTTGGTTTCATCTAGTAATACAGTGCCATCTGACTGGCTACCTTTGACTATTAAAGGCATAAGCCCAATAGGTAAATCCCCTGCGATACTATAAAGCTTAGCTTTAAAAGGCCAATTACCATTTTTAGTAAGCAAAAATTCAACACTATTTTTTAAAAATGATTCAAACCCTTTTTGCTTCATTTTTTGCGCTATATGGCTGCCTTTATGTGGAGTACCCAGTGTAATTACCTTCGTAATATTCTGGCTAGCAGGAGAGTTTGCCTCTAGGTAAGCACGTGCAATCAGCCCTCCCATTGAGTGGCATACAAGCGCTGCAGGTTCGTTAGAAATACACTCATCAATTTGTGCAAATATGGTATCGCGGTGAGGGTCGAGCGTATTATAGGTAATGTTTAATACCGTCATACCCGACTCTTCAAGTCGTGAACAAAGTGGGCGCATAACAAAGCCAGACATATACAAGCCATGTAAAACAATAACGTGTTTAACTTTCATATGCTCCCTAATACCAATTTTATTAAAAACATGATCATCCTAGCGTATTAAATAATCCGCTACCTGCGTTAAAAATTATTTAGATAGAACAACTATATGTCATAATTTTCGCCTTGTTATCGACTTATTTATTTGTCGCTATAATAGATAACTAATTTAATGCAATTGGTATAACTACCGTAATTACATTAACTGTAGCGGTTTTATTTCAATATTGGTTGTATCGGTATTTACCCATACTTCACCATCTTGAATGGTAATGGCGAGCTTAATTCCACGATCAACCAAAGCAGCAAGTGCTTGTGTTGCTGCGTAATCAAGGCTAAAAATACTTAGATTTTTAAATTCATACAATTTAGGTTGATGTTTTTGCCACCAAATTGCTTGATTGTTTTCACCATAAGTATATAGCACTACTTTTTTAGATTTATTACAGGCTTTTTTAAGGCGTTTTTCATCTGGTAAGCCAAGCTCAACCCAGAGCTCTATCTCTTCACTATAGCTAACATGCCAAAGTTCAGGCTCATCATCAGCGCTTAATCCTTTAGTAAATTCTAAACCATCACAGCTATTTAGAGCAAAAGCGAGTAAGCGAATCATCAACCGTTGATCGGTCTCTGATGGGTGTTGAGCCAAGGTTAAATTAAAATCTTGATAAACGTGGCGGTCCATATCGCTAAGCGATAACTGCACTTTCATAATGGTGGATTTAAGAGCCATAACAACTAATCTGAAAAAATTTGCGTCAGTATAGCGCAATTAAATGAATTGCCAGTTAAAATAGCGGTTAATTATACGTTAGGAGTTAAAAATGGCTATCCAGTGGTTCCCTGGGCATATGAATAAAGCCCGCAATGAAATTAAAGAAATAATGCCACAAATGGATGTGATCATTGAAGTGCTTGATGCGCGCATTCCCTACAGTAGTGAAAACCCGATGGTGGCAACCTTGCGTGAAGGCAAGCCAGTCATCAAAATTTTAAATAAGGCTGATTTAGCTGATCCTAAAATGACTCAAATTTGGAAAGATTATTTTGAGCAAGAAAACGGTGTTAAAGCGATTTCTTTTGGACATGATAAAGCAGCTGAAGTACACCGTATTAATGAGCTTTGTAAAAAGCTAGTGCCGCATAAAGTGGGCGCCGATAAGCAAATTAAAGCCATGATAATGGGTATTCCTAACGTGGGTAAATCTACGTTAATTAATGTATTGGCTGGACGTATAGTTGCAAAAACAGGTAATGAGCCTGCTGTTACTAAAGCGCAACAACGCATTAAGCTTGAAGACGGTATTATGCTTTACGATACGCCAGGTATGTTGTGGCCAAAAGTAGAAAACGAAAACTCAGGTTATCGCTTAGGCGCTACCGGTGCTATTCGTGATACTGCGCTTGAGTATGAAGAAGTAGCAAGTTACACCGCTGAGTACTTATTGCGTGCTTACCCTGAGCTTTTAAAAGCGCGTTATAAAATTGCCGAACTGCCTGAAAGTGATTGGGAATTTGTTGAAATGGCGGGTAAAAAACGCGGCTGTATCCGTGGTGGTAATCAAATAGACACATACAAAATGTCTGAAATACTAATCAACGAATTGCGCGATGGTATTATTGGCCGTATTACGATGGAAACTCCGCAAATGCGTGAGGAAGAAGAAGTAATGGTTGCTGGTTTACGCGCCGCTGCAGAAGCTAAAAAAGCAGCTAAAGAAGAAGAAAAGCTTCAACGCCGGGCACGAGCACGTAAAAATCGTCGTTAATTAGTTTAATTTAACCAACTAAATTACAGACATAAAAAAAGCCCGTAAGGGCTTTTTTAGTTTCATATCTACCGTCACCGATATGAGCAATGTAGCAAGTAAAATAGTAGGGCGGTTACTCATCATCAACATCAAGGGGCGTTGCGTTCATAACAAGTAACCATAGCTGTTTACGTGCGCCACACGTTGTTTCAGGGTCGAGAAACAAATCAATTCATTCCTTAACAAGTGGTATGCAATCCGTCTTGTTGATATTGATTATCAGTTAGATCTAACTATCTGTCAACATCTAAATGCAAATAATTCTTATTATTGGTGGGTTTGTTTTTTATTCATATATAAATCGGCTAGTTAGCACTGACATTTAATAAAAATACTTACTTTGGTTGAACAATTAAGAATAAAAAATAGATGCTTAATACTTATTAAATAATTTGATATGGATTTTTATTATAAAAGCATTGCTTGTAAAACCTTAGCCCCTAAAGATCAACAGCCTTTAATTTATGGCTAAAAATATTCGTACTTAACTGGATATTTTAAGCCACTAACGCACTTTATTTGCTGTTATACGTAAATTAATCTGCTCCACTAGTACTTTATCCTGCTTGTTTAGACGCCCTACAATGAGTAAGAAGTCACTACCGTCAGTTTTTATTACTTTTATACTTGTGTTATCAAGCTTGGTTTTACCGTACGAGGCTTCTATTTTTTCTATATCTTTAAAGTGACTAAGATCCGATTCAAGCTTACCGTCATCGTTTTTGTAGTAACTAAAAATATAGTTTTCGGTTATTCCGTTACCGTCTTCTCGGTAATCAAATACTGCATCGCTATAAAAATAAAGTATTTCTTCGTTTTCAGGTGTTAGGCGATTACGTTTTAAAAAGTGTACTTGGTAAGGCCATAAACTATCGCCTTTGATAATTGCGGCATTGGGTAAAATATTTACTTCTTGAAGTACGCCTAAAAATAATAGAGGTGCAAACGCAAGCGAGATTAAATACTGTCTAATTCGCCAGTACGAGTTGTAATGTAGGGCTTCTTTACTTGTATCGGTTTGTTCAATGTAACTAACTAGAGGCAACCATAAAAAAGGCATTATACAAATCACTATGGTTGCGTATTCGTCCATTCGATAAGCAAAGGCGCTGGCAAGTACCATTAGCCAGAGTGTTAAGGCAGTCCAGTTAGGCATTACTCTATTTTTGTTCAACTGTTGTTGGCTGTGCTCTGCAAGTGCGAGATACAAAGGGTAATACCATAAAAACGCAAATATACCTCGAGCAATAGGCATAATACTTGAGTTATCGCGTTCTTTAATGGCTTTAAAGTTACGATAACTCCAGTAGTTAACAAATATGCCTAAACTTAAAATACTGTAAATAATAAACTTACTTACAGATACTGCATAAAATGGACTATCTTCAAATTTAACTTTTTTTGCTGACTCTAATCGCCAATCGGCGAAAAAGAATATGAGTACTAAAATATAGCCAGCCAACACATATTTAAGCCAGTTATAACCAAAGCTATCTAGCACATCAGCTGTTGTTTGAGGCGTTTCGCTCGCCTTTGCATATTTTAGAATAGGGTAATGAGTTGCTGATATTAACTTTTTACGCTGTGCTAAATAATCATCTATTTGATCCGCTTTAATATGATCTTGTTTTGCGTAATAGTCATAACTCAGTGTTAAAACGTTATCATTAAATTCAGTAGTTGTTTTTAGATTGAAGTAGTCGTTATCAATTTCTTGTTGATCGCTATCAAATCCCCAACCTTTTTCTGCAAAATGTAGTTTTATTGTGGTGTTAATTATATTGGGGTAGTCAAAGTAAAGTGGGTCGGTGCGATTTACCTGCTTTGGTTCGTAAACGCTATTTTGTATTTCACTCGCATAAAAACTAGCTTCGTAGCCTTCGTCTGTTTTATCCCAAAATTCACTAATTAAATACGATTCTTTGGTTATTAGTTTACCCGTTTGTTCTTGTTCACTAATAGTCATTGCTTCATTGATTGATAAGCCATTTAAAAAACTTTGGTAATACTCGAAGTAAGATTTAGCAACGCTATTTAGACCACTGCTGGCTATATTACTTCTTCGGTTAATTGCTTCAAATTCAGCATAAGTGTACTGGGTTTTAAAACGTGATGGCTCAGATACTTTTTCAGCAATAAAAAAGTTATCCTCTACAGATACATTTGTATGTACAGGCTTTTGCGCCATTGAAGTTAAAGCGGTTTCACCTTTATCAATAATTAGGGCATAGCCATAATCAGGCTGTGCTAAATATTCGAGAGTACCTCGTTGGTAGCTAACCGTAGGATCGAGCCAGTAGCGTTTTCCGTTTTGTTTAAGCGTAACAATTACGTGATTAAATACACTTGCAGAAGGTGGAAGTTCTTTTAAACGTTTGGTTTCCTCTGTATCAACTAGCGCAGGGAAGGCCTCTATATCCATCGCTTTTAATAACGAAATAAGCAGTACTGTTTTATCTTTACAATCGCCGTATCGTAGCGAAAGCGTTTCTGAAGCTGACGTTGGTTGATGCGAGTTAGTGCCCATTTCAAGCCCTAAATATCTAACTTCGTCTTGGCTAAAGCGCAGTGCTGCTGCAATTTTGTCTGATGTTTTTGTGTGTTTTGCTTTTATTTCTTCAGCTACATCCAAAATGCTGTTTGGGGTTTCTATGGCTGATTGATAAAGCGGATATGCCCAATTAACTACCTGACCCCAATCGTCAAACTCAGAAAAGTAAACTTGTGTATATGGGTCGTACCACGTTGGGGTTTGAGAATTCTGCTCCAGTAAAGGTTCTTCAAAAAGAGTTATAGAATAATCTTTACCATATTTATTAAACGTTTCTTGAATATCGGCTGCGCCGTTTATTGTATTTATATGTAGAGGTGTTTGTTTACCCCAAAGTACACGCATATTTTGTTGCACTACGGGTACCGACCAGTTCAGCGTGCGTCTTGTACTAAATTTATTAGCATATATAGGATTGCTGCCTGTAACGGTGTAGCTGTAGTCAAGTATGTCGCCACTGCGAATATCATCAATAATAATATTGAGTGACAGGCTACCGTTATAAATACGATCTGCTAATTCAGATTCACCTTGTATAACCGTCATTCTCGCGCTACCAAGCTTATCAATGCGCTCGCTATTTCTAATAATTGTTAAGCTGTTTAATATTAGCGACTCGTAACTTGGATCAAAATCAAGATTAAGCTGGCTTATATAATCAACATCACTTTGATTTAAAGCCTGCATAACCAAACGCGTATAGCGTTGCTGTTTTTGTTTGCTCGGTATATAGGATTGGTTATCGAGTAACAAATAAAGTGTGCCGTCACGTACCTTGGTTATGTCGGAATGCTTGGGTTGCTCAATAATATGTGTATTAACCCAATTAGCTGGTTTATCTATTTTATATTGCTGCGCAAAAATACTATGAGATAAAAGTAATAAGGTAAGTGCAATTAGCCAAGCACTGAGTCGAAGGAAGTTCCATTTCATTGTGGGGTCTTATAGTTGTTTTTATAAATACTATTGAAGGAATAATGTACCAAATTTAGGCTTTTTTGACAATGAGATGTTAATAGAATCCATCGACATATTTATATCTATAATTATGATAATGAATAAGTTTAGCTCAATTTAGCTTATTATTTATAGGCATGGGTTATAAATACAATGAAAGCATAAAGGTATTTAATTATCTCTAAAAATGGCTTTGCTGTTTGTCTTCTTGCTCGGCACACATTTTACTTTGCAAAATACACTATGCTTATATAAAGCACGCAACCACTGTATTTACTGCTCAGCAAATGGGCGATTTGGTCGGTGTGAGTCGCTCTACAGCACGCCGTTACTTAGAGTATTTGCTTGAATCAGGTAAGTTAACAGCGGATCAAAGTTATGGCAGTATTGGCCGTCCTGAACGTTGCTATAAAATAGCGAAGTAACTTGGTGTATCTGAAACTTAAGTATTAAACGTAATTAATTTCAATGTCTTGCGTTTTTTTTGTTATGTTTGATATTTAATAGATTCTGACGATAAAAAAAATATGTTGAATTGATTGCATTTTAAGCGACTTCTATGGTGATGTTCGCTTTAAGTAATGCTATACTCCCGCCGAATAATTTATCGACTTTATTAAGAGTAAAATTAATGGCAGATTTATCGAAGTACAGAAACATTGGTATTTTCGCGCACGTTGATGCGGGTAAAACCACAACTACTGAGCGTATCCTAAAGCTTACAGGCACTATCCACAAAAGCGGTGAGACACATGATGGTGAATCGACTACCGATTTCATGGAGCAAGAAGCTGAGCGCGGTATTACTATCCAGTCTGCGGCAGTAAGCTGTTTCTGGAAAGATCACCGTTTTAACGTTATCGATACTCCTGGACACGTTGACTTCACCGTTGAAGTTTACCGTTCACTTAAAGTATTAGATGGCGGTGTGGGTGTATTCTGTGGTTCTGGTGGTGTTGAGCCACAATCAGAAACTAACTGGCGCTACGCGAATGAGTCAGGTGTTGCACGTATTATTTTCGTAAATAAATTAGACCGTATGGGTGCTGATTTTTACCGTGTAACAGCGCAAGTACAAAAAGTACTTGGTGCTACTCCACTTATCATGACTTTACCAATCGGTATCGAAGATGAGTTCTGTGGTGTTGTTGATGTTTTAAACAAAAAAGCATACATCTGGGATGAGACAGGTCTTCCAGAAAACTACACTATTGAAGACGTTCCTGCAGACATGGTAGAGAAAACTGATGAATACCATGAAATGCTTATCGAAACTGCTGTAGAGCAAGACGATGACCTAATGGAAGCGTACATGGAAGGTGAAATCCCTTCAATCGAAGACATCAAGCGTTGTATCCGTAAAGGTACTCGTGACCTTGCGTTCTTCCCTACATTCTGTGGTTCTGCATTCAAAAACAAAGGTATGCAACTTGTACTTGACGCAGTAGTAGATTACCTACCTGCCCCTACAGAAGTTGATCCTCAACCTCTTATGGATGAAGAAGGTAACGAAAACGGCGAGCATGCAATCGTATCTGCTGACGAACCTTTCAAAGCGTTAGCATTTAAGATCATGGATGACCGTTTTGGTGCATTAACATTCGTACGTATTTACTCTGGTAAGCTTAACAAGGGTGACACTATCCTTAATGCATTTACTGGTAAAACTGAGCGTGTTGGCCGTATGGTTGAGATGCAAGCAGATGAGCGTAAAGAGCTTAATTCAGCGCAAGCGGGCGATATCATCGCTATCGTTGGTATGAAGAACGTGCAAACTGGTCACACTCTTTGTGATCCTAAGCACCCAGTAACACTTGAGCCAATGGTATTCCCAACTCCAGTAATCTCGATTGCTGTACACCCTAAAGATAAAGGCGGTAATGAGAAAATGGGTGTTGCTATCGGTAAAATGGTTGCAGAAGATCCATCTTTCCAAGTTGAAACTGATGAAGATTCAGGTGAAACTATCCTTAAAGGTATGGGTGAGCTTCACTTAGATATCAAAGTAGATATCCTTAAGCGTACTTACGGTGTAGACCTTATCGTTGGTCAACCACAGGTTGCTTACCGTGAAACTATCACTCGTGAAATCGAAGATAGCTACACGCATAAGAAACAATCTGGTGGTTCTGGTCAATTCGGTAAAATCGATTACCGTATCAAGCCTGGCGAAGTTGGTTCGGGCTTCACGTTTAAATCATCAGTTGTTGGTGGTAACGTACCTAAAGAATTCTGGCCTGCAGTTGAGAAAGGCTTTAAGTCAATGATGGGCGAAGGTGTTCTAGCTGGCTTCCCAGTACTAGACGTTGAAGTAGAACTTTTTGATGGTGGCTTCCACGCAGTGGATTCATCAGCAATCGCGTTCGAAATCGCTGCTAAAGGCGCTTTCCGTCAGTCTATCCCTAAAGCGGGTGCACAACTTCTTGAGCCAATCATGAAAGTTGACGTGTTCACGCCAGAAGATCACGTAGGTGACGTAATCGGTGACCTTAACCGTCGTCGTGGTATGTTAAGCGACCAAGAAGCTGGTTTAACTGGCGTTCGCATTAAAGCAGACGTACCGTTATCAGAAATGTTTGGTTACATCGGTTCACTACGTACAATGACATCAGGTCGTGGTCAGTTCTCTATGGAGTTCTCACACTACGCACCATGTCCACAAAACGTAGCTGACACAGTAATCGCTGCAGAAAAAGAGAAAAAAGCAGCTAAGTAATTAGCACTTTAACTCTTTAAAAAAACCCGCACTTATTGCTAACACCATTCAGTTAAGCATGCTTTGACTTAATGGTGTACCGAGTTTTTGAAATTCGAACGGTCCTACTTTTGGGCCGTTTTCTTTTTTCTGGAAGAATATAACGTTTCACTCGTTCTCGCATT